>JAHDVN010000120.1 GCA_023384635.1 Thermoanaerobaculia bacterium | reverse complement strand
GCTCGAGCTGGGCCCGGCAGGCGGCGAGGTCCTCCGGCTTCTCCCCTTCCATGACGTCGAGCCGGCGCGTGGGCGGCGTGCACTCGGCCAGGTCGGCGAGCGGCTCGACCGGCAGGCGCAGGTCCGAGGCCAGCACCGCCGCCGTCTCGCGGGCGCGCGTGAGCGGGCTCGCGAGCACGGCGTCGAAGGCGAACGGCAGGGCGCGCAGCCGCGCGCCGAGCAGGCGGGCCTGGGCGACGCCGATCGGCACCAGCCCCCGGCCGACCAGCTCGTCGCGCGGATCGGCCTCGTCGTAGGCGCCGTGGCGCACCAGCCAGAGCTCGCGCCGGCCGGGGCCGGGCGCGTTGTCGGCCGCGGCCTGGGCGGCCGAGAGCCAGGCGCCGGCGATGGCCAGGCCGAGCGCGACGGGGCGAAGGCGGCGGGTCGGGATCACGGCGGGCCTCCTCTGCGGACGACCCGACTCTATCGCTCGCACCCTTGCCGGCCACGGGGTCGATCGGGGTGCTGCGCCGGTGGCCGGCTCAGGGGTTCTTGGCGCTCCAGGGAGGAACCAGTGTGCCGCCCTCGAAGCCGTCGGCGAACAGGGTGAAGGCGAGGCAGATGGGGTTGCCGGCGGCGGCGCTCGCCACGTGGGCGGCCATCACCTGCGGCACCCGGTTGGCGAGGACGCCGTACGGGTGCGTGAGCCCGAGCGTGAGGCTGAGGCTGGTGTAGCCGCCCACCGGCGGCAGGTGGCAGTAGCTCATGATGGTGCCGTTACCCATACCCGGGGTGCCGCCGATCACGGTGCCGACGCCCGGCACGCCCGCCGTGCCCGCATAACAGCCGGCCTCCCCGCTCTGGCAGCCGTCGATCGGATCCACGTGGCCGACCCCGTTGTAGCAGTGGCTGTGCGGCGACCCGAAGTTGTGACCGATCTCGTGGCTCGAGGCGTAGATGTCCCACATCACCGTGGGGTTCTGCGGGTCGAAGGTCCCGCTCACCGCTCCCACGTAGCTGTACTCCCCCCCGTAGTTGGAGAGCTGCGGCGTGAGGCCGGGGCAGGCGCCCCCGTGGTCGTACGGGAAGGGCCCCCAGCAGAGCACCCCGGTCCAGGCCATGCCGCCGCCGCTCGCGCGCCCGCTGAGCTGGTGCACGAGCGTGCGCTGCACGGCGGTTCGGTTGTCGTTCCAGTACTTGCCGAGTTGCATCAGGGCGCAGAACGAGGTCGTCTGGTTCCAAGGGTCGGCAGCGGTCGTCCAGAGGCTGAGGTGGGAGACGAGCAGCGGTGTTCCGATCTCGTTGCCGTAGATCGTCGAGGCGTAGCCGATCAGGCCGAGCGCGTAGGCCACGGCGCCGCTCACGCTGCCGAAGAGGGCGTAGTACTCGTAGTCGGTCTCCACGGCCACCCGCGCCAGGTGGGCCGGGGCCGCGGTGGGCAGCACCGGGGGCGGCGCCATCTCCGGCCCCCCGGCGCCGGGTGGCAGGAGCGCCCCCTCGCACTCGAACACGCGGGCGGGGAGGTCCAGATCGCGCACCGGATCGGCTGCCGCGAGCTCGAGATCGCCGCCGCGCTCGCGCAGCAGCCAGTGCTCCGCCCCCGCGCTCACGACACCCCGCACCTCGCCCTCGGTGTCGAGGGTGAAGAAGGCGCGACTCCCGGGCTCCCCGCGGATGGAGCCGGCGAAGGCGCGGAAGAACGGAAAGGGCTCGCGCCGTGCCCCCACTTCGCCGTGGACGAGGAGCACCGCGTCGGCGGCGAGGACGCGGAGCGGGGCGAGGTCGAGAGTGCTCGGGGGCGCGCCCGGGCGCAGGGAGACGCCGGTCAGCGAGAAGGGGCCGGGCTCCGGCCCGGCGAGCCGGTCGGCCAGCACCCCGGGGGCGAGCTCGAGCGGCTCGCCGGCAGCGAGAGGAGCCGTGACCGGGAGAGAGAGGAGGGCGACGACGAGGAGAATCCGCAGCGCCGCGCGCCGGGGCGCGGAGCCCGGCCGGTGGAGGAGCTCGAGCATGGCGACCTCCCGGGTTGCCCCTCCATGGTCCTCCTCTTCCGGGACGGGCGCAAGGGGAGGCGCCCGGGACGTGGCCGGTGCTGCCGCCGTCAGCGGACGACTTCGCGCGCCAGCGAGAAGAGGTCGGCGAGCACGCCGGCGGCGGTCATCTCCACCCCGGCCCCCTTCCCGCCGATCACGAGCGGCTCGTCGTCGTAGCGCGCGGTGCGCAGGGCCACGTGTTTGAGGCCGGCGAGCGGGCTCGCCACCGGCACCGCCTCGAGACCGGCGCGGCCCCGCCCGGCGGCCGCCCGCGCGACGTAGCGCAGGCGCGCCCCCGCATTCCTGGCTCCGGCCGCTCGTGCCGCCATCGGCCCGTCGAGATCGACGAGGGCTTCCAGGAACTCGCGAACCGGCAGCGCGTCGAGCGCCGGCGGGACGAGCCGCTCGACCTCGACGTCCCCCTCCTCCATCTCCCAACCCGCGAGGCGGCCGAGGATCAGGAGCTTGCGCACCACGTCCCGGCCGCCGAGGTCCTCGCGCGGGTCGGGCTCGGTGAAGCCGCGCGCCGCCGCCTCGCGGACCGCGGACGAGAACGCGACGCCCTCCTCCAGGCGGTTGCAGAGGAAGCCGAGGGTGCCGCTGAGCTCGCCCGAGACCTCGCGCGGCGGATCGCCGGTGTCGACCAGGGTGCGCATCGTGGCGATCACCGGCTGGCCGCCGCCCACCGTCGACTCGTGGCGCACCCGCGGGTGGTGGAAGTAGCGGCGCGCCGTCGCCCAGGGGCCGGCGAGCGCCTTCTTGTTCGCGAGCGCCAGCGCCCAGCCGAGGTCGAGAGCGCGGTCGAGGAGCGGCTCGAGGCCGGCGGCGGCGGTGGTGTCGACGAGGATCCCCTGGCGGTGGCCGCACCCCACGAGCTCGCCGACGCGCGCGATCGCCGCGCCCGGCGTCCCGTCCCAGGGCACGCCCACCGGCTCGCCCCGCTGCTTCGCCGCGAGCTGCGCGAGGAGATCGGCATCCGCGAGGCCGTCCGGTGCGAGCAGGGCGCCGCGGCGGTCGGCGAGCCCCACGACCTCGAAGCGGCAGCCCGCGCGCGCCGCCGCGCTCCCCCGCCCCTCGACGATCTGGCGCACGAGGGCGGCGCCGACGCCGCCCACCCCGAGCACGAACACCGGCACCGGGCAGAGGGCGCCCCGCTGCGATCCGATCATCCGAAGTCCTCCGGTCGAGATCCCCTCGGGCCGCCTACGGCCGCTTGGCGCTCCAGGGCGGGACGAGGCCGGTCTCGAAGCCGTCCGTGAAGAGGGAGGGGATGAAGCAGGACGGGTTGGCGGCGGCACGGCTCGCGACGTGGGCCTGCATCACGGCCGGCACCCGGCTCGCCAGCACGCCGTAGGGGTGGGTCGTGCCGAAGGTCATCGTCACGTTCGAATAGCCGCCGCCGCGCAGGTGACAGTAGCTCATGATCGTGCCGTTTCCCTGGCCGGAGGTCCCCCCGATGACGGTGCCGATCCCGGGCAATCCCGCGGTGCCGCTGTAGCACCCCGACTCCGTGTTGTAGCAGCCGTCGATCGGGTTCGCGTTGCCGCCGACGTTGTTGTAGCAGTGGGTGTGGCGGGAGGCGAAATTGTGGCCCATCTCGTGGGCCGAGGCCATGATGTCCCACATCACCGTCGGGTTCGCGGGGTTGAACGAGCCGCTGATCGAGCCGACGAAGCTGTAGGCGCCGCCGTAGTTCGAGGACTGCGGCGTGAGGTTCGGGCAGCTGCCCCCGTGGCTGGTGGTGAATGCACCCGAGCAGAGGACGCCCACCCACGCGATGCCGCCTCCCGTTCCCTTGCCGCTCAGCATGTGCGCGAGGGTCCGTGGGATCGAGCCCTGGTTGTTGTTCCACCAACGGCCGAACTCGAAGAGGGCGCAGTAGGAGCCGGTCTCGTTCCACGGGTCGGAGGAGGTCGTCCGGAGACTCACGTGGGACACCAGGAGCGACGTCGAGATCTCGGCTGCGTAGACCGTGGAGGAGTACCCGAGCAGGCCGTAGATGTAGGCGATCGCGTTGGACACGTTGTTGAACTTGGCGTAGTACTCGAAGTCGGTTTCCACCGCCACGCGGGCCGTGTACTGGGCACCCGCCTCCGGAGCGACCGGGGCCGACGGAGCATCCACGGCCCCGATCGCTTCGAGTGCAGAGCCGGGAACCTCCAGCGCCCCGTCGCAGGCGAAGCCGCCCGACGCCTCGGGAAGGTAGCGGGCGTCGACCGCGGCGAGGGCGAGATCGCCGCCGAAGTCCTGGAACAGCCAGTGCTCGGCGCCGGAGCTCACCACGCCGCGCACCTCGCCGTCCTCGAGCACGGTGACGACGGCGCGGCTCCCGGCTTCGCCGCGGATCTCGCCCGCGAACTGCCGGTGGCGCGGGAAGGGCACGATCTCGGCGCCACGCTCGCCGTGGACGACGAGCTGCGCGTCGGCGGCGAGGATCTGCTGCGGCCAGAGGTCGAGCACCGCCGGCGCCTCGCCGTCGCGCAGCGGCACGGCGGTCACCGCCACCCGCCCGGCCTCCGGCGCGAAGGCCAGCGACGCGAGCTCGCCGGTGGCGAACTCGATCTCGAAGGCAGCGCCCTCCAGGGCCACCGTGCCGCCGGGCAGGGCCGAGAAGACGACCAGGACGAGGATGAGGGAACGGACCGGATGGCGCATCGGGGACTCCTCCGATCCGTTGATGATCTCGCATCAGCCCCCCTCTCCGCTGCGGAGCAGTTCACTCCCCGGCCGGAAAGCCGCCGAAGGGTGCCGAAGGGTGCCAGGCGACTTTCGGCCCCCCCGCCAGGGTGCCAGGCGATTCTCGGCCCCGAAGGGTGCCAGGCGACTTTCGGCCCCCCTGCCAGGGTGCCAGGCGATTCTCGGCCCCCGGGGAGTGGTGGAAGGTGCCAGGCGATTTCCGGGATTCTCGGCCCCCGAAGGTGCCCGACAAAGTGCCAGCCGACTTACTGAGATCTATCGATCTACTCGGGCTATCCGGGAGGTGCGGCTGCCTCGCAGCGGATTCGAGGCGAGGCGTCCCACCTACGCCGGCGGGATCGGGGCAAAGAGGCTCCGCGCGAGCCACTCGGGGAGCGAGCGCTGGAGCCACCGAGGGCCGTCGAGATGCAGCTCCCCGCTCGCGGCGAGGTCCCGCCACGCGCGGCGCCCCAACCAGAAGCCGGTCAGGCCCCGGAGTGAGGTCGTAACCGCGAGGCCGACCTCGAAGCCGGGGTCGGTCATGCAGATGTCGGCCTCACCATCGCCGACCAGCAGCCACCAGCGGCGGCGCGGCCCCTCGACCCCGGTGAAGTCGAAGCGGACGACGACCCTCTCGGCTGGCAGCGCTTCGCGGACCAGCCGGCGGCGGATGTCCCACATGAGCAGCGACGGGTCGAGGTCCTCGTCGCGGAGGTCGCGCACGATCCAGCGCTGTCCCCAGACGCCGAGCCCCTCGATGACCGGCCGGAGCTCCTCGCCGGCCGGGCTCAGGTGGTACTCCTCCACCTTCTGGCCGACCACCCGGCGGCGCTCCACGACGCCCGCGCGCTCGAGCTCCTTGAGTCGCTTGGCGAGCAGCGAGCGGGACATCAAGGGCACACCCCGGCAGATCTCGTTGAACCGGTGGCTGCCCGAGAGGAGCTCACGCAGGACGAGCGGAGTCCAGCGCTCGGCGAGCACCTCCGAGGCCTTCGCGACCGGGCAGAACTGGCCGTAGTGGGTCACCGGCGCATGCTAGACCCACCGGCATCTCCAGTCCATTTCTCGAACCGCATCCGTCCAGAAAGCGAACTGGATGCGCCGCCTCCACCCTGCCAGAGTCCCCGGAACGCCCCGCGAGGAGGGGCAAGGAGGCACCATGAGACCAGAAACCACTCCGTCCATCCCCTTCGTCAACTTCGCCGGGGCGCCGATCCAGCCGGCGCCCGACGCTCTCGCGGCGCTGCGCGCCGCGCTCCCGGGCCGCACGCTCGCCGCCGGCGAGCCCGGGTACGACGAGAGCCGTGGAATCTGGAACGCGATGATCGACCGCCGCCCCGCTCTCGTCGCGCGCTGCGCCGATCCCGGCGAGGTCCAGACTGCCGTCCGCTTCGCCGCCGCCCACGGTATCGCGCTCGCCGTGCGAGGGGGGGGTCACAACATCGGCGGGCGCGCGCTGGTCGAGGGGAGCCTGCTGCTCGACTTCTCCGCGCACCGCGACGTCCGGCTCGACGAGGCGACCGGCGAGGTCGTCGCCGCTCCCGGCGCGCTGCTCGGCGATCTCGACCGCGCGACCGCGCCGCGCGGCTGGGTGGTGCCGAGCGGCATCGTCTCGGAGACCGGTCTCGCCGGCCTGACTCTGGGCGGCGGCTTCGGCTGGCTCTCGCGCCGCTGGGGGCTCACCTGCGACCACCTGATCGGGGCGGAGGTCATCACCACCTCCGGCGAGCGCCTCGAGGTCGACGAGCGTCACCACCCCGACCTCTTCTGGGCGCTCCGCGGCGGCGGAGGCGGCTGCGCGATCGTCACCGCCTTCCGCTGCGCGGCCCGCCGGATGGATCCGACGGTCCTCGCGGGGCCGATCTTCCATCGCCCCGAGGCGACGGCCGCGGCGGCCGAGCGCTTCCGAGCGCAGACCCTCGAGGCCCCGGAGGAGGTAGGCAGCCTGCTGCGGCTCGGCGCCGCGCCGCCGGCTCCCTTCCTGCCCGAGGAGCTCCACGGCCGGCCGGTGGCCGTGACGATCCTCTGCCACGGCGGCGAGAGCGAGCGCGCCGCACCGGCCCTCGCGCCGTTTCGCGCGGGCGGGGGCCTCGCCGCCGATCTCGTGCAGCCGCGCCCGTTCGCGGCGTTCCAGGCCATGTTCGACGCGGGAGAGCCGCGCGGAAAGCGCAACTACTGGAAGTCGGAGTACGTCGAGGCGCTCGACGACGAGACCCTCGCGATCCTGCTCGAGGCCCACCGCCACCTGCCCTCGCCGAGCGCCAACATCAAGGTCTTCTCGCTGGGCGGTGCCGTCGCGCGCGTTCCGGCCGACGCGACGGCCGCTGCCCATCGGGACGCCCGCTACATCGTGGTCGTCGCGACCTCCTGGGACGATCCGGCGGCGGACGCGGCCAACATCGGCTGGGTGCGCGACGCCTGGCGCCGGGTCCACGCCCGCTCGGGCCGGGGCGGGTACGTCAACTTCCTGACCGACGACCGCTCGCCCGAGGAGACGCGCGCCGCGCTCGCGGGCGTGGACCTCGCGCGGCTCCGGGCGGTCCGCCGCACCTGGGACCCGTCCGGGCTCCTCGGCGGAGAGGCCTGAGCCCGCGAACGGACCAGCAAGGTGCCAGCCGACTTGCGGCCTCCGCAGGGTGCCAGGCGACTTGCAGCCGACTTGCGGCCTCCGCAGGGTGCCAGGCGACTTGCAGCGGTTCTGCCCAGGAAGGTACCAGGCGTTTCTCGGGGGCGACGGCAGGGGCGCGCTCTCCCGCGCCCCTGCCCGGACGCTACCCGGCCGCGAACGCCAGCAGGCTCTCCTCCACCGCCCCGCGGACCAGGGCGACCTTGTAGCCGTTTTGCGAAAGCGGCTCGGCCCCCTCCGCGGCAGCCGCGGCAGCGTCCCGGGCCGTCCCGGAGTCGAGCGCCCGGCCGACGAGCCGGGCCTCGGCCGCCTCCGATCGCCACGGGATCGGCGCCACCCCGCCCAGGACCACGCGCGCCTCGGCCACCGTTGCCCCTTCCCTCCGCAGCGCCAGCGCCACGCTGGTGAGGGCGAAGTCCCACGCCCCCCGCTCCCGCACCTTCCGGTACGAGCTCTTCCACCCGGAGCGGTCCGGCACCTCGACCTCGGCCACCAGCTCACCCGCGGCGAGGGCGTTCTCTCCGGCCAGGTTCGCGGTCGGAAGCTGGAAGAACTCGCCGAGCGGCAGCTGCCGCTCTCCTCCCGGGCCCAGCAGGCGCAGTGTCGCGTCGAACGCCACGAGCATCGGCGCCGTGTCGGAGGGGTGGACGATGAAGCAGGGGCCGCCGCCGAAGATCGCGTGGTACCGGTTCTCCCCGTCCAGCGCGGAGCAGAGGTCGCCCCCCTTCTTCAGGCAGGCGAACTCCCCCCGATAGTACCAGCAGCGCGGGCGCTGGCAGAGGTTCCCGCCGAGCGTCCCCTGATTCCGCAGCTGGGGGCTCGCGACGTCCCCGGCCGCCTGGGCGAGCCCGCGGAAGCGCTCGCGCACCAGCGGGCTCGCGGCGATCTCGGCGATCGGGACGAGCGCGCCGAGCCGCAGGCCTCCCTCCGGAGTCGCCGCGATCTCGCGCCCCTCGGCGACCCGGCGCAGGCTCACGACCTTCTCGGCCGCGAAGACCCCGTCGCGGAGGCACCCCAGCAGGTCGGTGCCGCCGGCATGGAGGTGGGCGCCCGGGCTCGCGAGCTCCCGGACCGCTTCGGCGAGGTCGCGCGGGCGGGCGTAGGCGAAGGCGGGGAGCATGGTCACGACCTCCCTTCCGCCGCCGCGGCGGCGATCTTCCCGGCGAGGCGGGTGGGGTTGACGGGGGTGTCGGTGATCCGCACCCCCACGGCGTCGAAGACCGCGTTGGCGATCGCCGGCGCGGTCGGGATCGTCACCGGCTCGCCCAGGCCCTTGGCGCCGATCAGGTTCGCGGCCGGCGCGGGCAGGTCGATCGGCAGCGACACGACCTCCGCCGGCACGTCGAGCGCGGTCGGGATCTTGTAGTCGTGCCAGGAGAGGTTGCACATCTTCCCGGTCTGGCCGCGGTCGAGCACCCGCCGCTCGGTGAGCGCGAGGCCGATCCCCATGGTGATCCCGCCGTAGACCTGGTTGTCGTAGGTCATCCGGTTCATCACCCGCCCGCTCTCGTGGGCGCCGAGGAAGCGGACCACGCGCACCTCGCCGGTCAGGCGATTGACCTCCACCTCGCAGAACTGGGCCGCGAACGGGCAGGTGGCGGTCCCCTCCGGATTGCGCCCGCGGTAGCCGACGCCGACCACCAGCCGGCGCCGCCGCAGCTCAGAGATCTCGCCGAGCGCCAGGCGCTTGCCGGGATCGGCCTTGGCCACGACCGCGCCGTCCCGCAGCTCCAGCTCCGCAGCCGGGAGCTTCAGGTCTGCGGCCGCCATGGCGACGAGCTGCACCGCGCAGTCGAGCGCCGCGGCGCGCACCGCCGGCCCCTCGGTCGGCACCGTCTTGCTCCCGCCCGAGGCGGTGGCGTACTGCGTGGTCCCGGTGTCGGCGTGCTCGACCTGGATCTTCTCGAGCGGCACGCCGAGCTCCTCGGCCACGATCATCGCCATCACCGTCTTGGTGCCGGTGCCGATGTCGGAGGCGCCCATGTTGAGGTTGACGCTCCCGTCCACGAAGTACTTGACGAAGACGGTGGCCGGGGCGCCGCCGGCGCCGCCGATCCAGAGCCCGGCGCCCATCCCCACGCCGCGCGCCCAGACGCCCCCCTCCCGCCGCGAGGCCACGGCGCGGGCCCTGGCCTCCGCCCAGCCGAACGCACTCGCCCCGTCGTCGAGACACTCCGCGAGGCCGGTGGTGGTATACGGCACCCCGCCCCGCCCCTGCGAGACCCGCGGTACGTTGCGCCGCCGCAGCTCGACCGGGTCCATGCCGATCCTGCGGGCGAGCTCGTCCATCACCTGCTCGAGCGCCCACGCCCCCTGCGGGTGACCGGGGGCGCGCATCGCCCGCTCGGTGCCGGCGTGGGTGAAGACGTTGGTGTTCGTGCAGCGGACGTTCGCGCAGGTGTAGAGATCCCTCACCAGCCAGTCGAGGATCCCGGTGCCGTTCTCCGAGTAGGCGCCGCCGGAGCCGATGCCGTCGAACTCGAAGGCGGTGATCGTGCCGTCCTTCTTGACCCCGGCCTTCATCCGCATG
>JAHDVN010000583.1 GCA_023384635.1 Thermoanaerobaculia bacterium | reverse complement strand
TCGTGGCGCGGGAGATCCTCGACTCGCGAGGCAACCCGACGCTGGAGGTGGACTGCCTGCTCGCGAGCGGGGCGGTGGGGACGGCGGCGGTGCCCTCCGGGGCGTCGACCGGGAGCCGCGAGGCGCTCGAGCTGCGCGACGGCGACGAGCGGTTCGGCGGCAAGGGGGTGCAGCGCGCGGTCGAGCACGTCGAGGAGGTGATCGCCCCCGAGCTCGAGGGGATGGACGCCCGCGACCAGGCGCTGGTCGACGCCACGATGATCGAGCTCGACGGCACGCCCTCGAAGTCGAAGCTCGGCGCCAACGCCCTGCTCGGCTGCTCGCTGGCGATCGCCAAGGCGGCGGCGGCCAACGCCGAGCTGCCCCTCTACACCTACCTCGGCGGCCCCGGCGCGGTGGTGCTCCCGGTGCCGCTGCTCAACGTCCTCAACGGCGGCGCCCACGCCGACAACTCGGTGGACATCCAGGAGTTCATGCTGGTGCCGCGCGGCTTCGAGAGCTTCTCGGAGGCGCTGCGCGCCGGGGTCGAGACCTACCATGCGCTCAAGGGGGTGCTCAAGAAGCGCGGCCTCTCCACCGCGGTGGGCGACGAGGGGGGCTTCGCCCCGAACCTCGCCAGCAACCGCGAGGCCCTCGACCTGCTGGTCGAGGGGATCCGGCTCGCCGGCTACGAGCCGGGCCGGGAGATCGCGCTCGCCCTCGACGTGGCGGCGAGCGAGCTCGGCGAGGCGGAGGCGGACGGCGCCTTCCGCTACGCCCTCGCGGGCGAGGGGCGGTCCGGCCTCTCGTCGGAGGATCTGATCGCCCTCTACCGGGAGTGGATCGACGCCTACCCCCTGGTCTCGATCGAAGACGGCCTGGCGGAGGGCGACTGGCGCGGCTGGAAGCTCCTCACCGCGGAGCTCGGGGGCCGCGTGCAGCTGGTGGGCGACGACATCTTCGTCACCAACCCCGAGATCATCCGCCGCGGCATCGACGAGGGGGTGAGCAACGCCCTGCTCGTGAAGCTCAACCAGATCGGCACCCTCTCCGAGACCCTGGCGGCGGTCGATCTCGCCAAGCGCAGCGGCTGGGCGAACGTCATCAGCCATCGCTCCGGAGAGACCGAGGACACCACGATCGCCGACCTCGCGGTGGCCACCCGCGCCGGCCAGATCAAGACCGGCGCCCCCTGCCGCAGCGACCGCGTGGCCAAGTACAACCGCTTGCTGCGCATCGAGGAGGAGCTCGGCGAGGCGGCCGTCTACCCCGGACCGGCCGCCTTCGTCCGCGCCGCGAGGTGACCCCGCCCCCGCCCCCCGCGCCCGCGGGCCGCTCGCGCCGCACCCTCTGGGCGGTGCTGCTCGCCGTCCTGCTCCTCCTCGTGGGGAGCGGGGTGGCGAGCG
>JAHDVN010000119.1 GCA_023384635.1 Thermoanaerobaculia bacterium | reverse complement strand
GCGGAGCGCACGGCGACCTGGTGGAAGACCGGCTCGTCGCCGGGGCGGTCCACCGGCCAGACGAGGTCGCCCACGCCCGCGAGCCGCTCGCGATAGCGCCCCGCGAGCTCGCGGCGGGAGGCGTTGTCGGCGTCGAGGAGCGCCAGCCGGCAGTTGAGCACCGCCGCCTGGAGGCTGTCGAGGCGGCTGTTGGTGCCCACCAGGGTGTGGTGGTAGCGAGCCGTCTGGCCGTGGTTGGCGTGCAGGTAGACGCGCTCGACGAGCGCCGGATCGCGCCCGCTCACCGCGCCGCCGTCGCCGTAGCAGCCGAGGTTCTTCGTCGGGTAGAAGCTCCAGGCCGCGAGGTCGCCGAGGCCGCCGACGCGCCGGCCCTGCCAGCGCGCGCCGTGCGCCTGCGCGGCGTCCTCGAGGATCCAGAGGCCGTGCCTGCCGGCGAGCGCGCCGAGGGCCTGGAAGTCGAACGGGCGGCCGTAGAGGTGGACGCCGAGGATCCCGACCGTGCGCGGGGTGACGCGGGCCGCGGCGTCGGCGGGGTCGAGGTTGAAGGTCGTCTCCTCGATGTCGCAGAGCACCGGCGTGCCGCCGGCGAGCGCCACCGCCTCGGCGGTGGCGAAGAAGGTGAACGCGGGCACCAGCACCTCGTCGCCGGGGGCGAGGCCGAGGGCGCGCAGCGCGAGGATCAGGGCGTCGGTGCCGTTGGCCACGCCCACCGTCTTCGGCACCTCGAGGAAGCGGGCGAACGCCTCCTCGAACTCCCGCACCTCGGGGCCGAGGACGAAGGCGGTGCGGCCGATGAGCTGCTGCCAGCGGCGCTCCAGCTCGGGGGCGATCCGCTGGTGGGCACGGGTGAGGTCGAGGATGGGGACGGCGGTCATGGCTCGGAGCTCCTCGGCCGCGTCTCGGCGGCCAGCGGGAAACGGGTCCAGGGGGTGGCGAAGAGCACGAGCTCGTCGCCCACCATCGTGATGTTGTCCGGAACGGGGAGCCGGAGCAACGGGGGAAAGAGGTCGGGTCGCCGCGCGAAGAGCGGGGTGGCGGCGGGGAAAGTGGCGACGTAGTCCACCCCGCGCGCCGCCAGGAAGCCGAGCAGCGCCTCGTCGCGCGCGACGCCGCGCGCCACCTCGCCCGCGACGTGCGCCGCGAGATCGGGCGAGACGAGGAAGCCGAGGTCGACCACCCGGTTGGGCAGCATGTAGCCGAGGGCGCCGATGTCGGCCACCGCCAGGACGGCTCGGCGGTCGAGCCGGCCGGAGAGCTCGCGGGCGAGGGCGAGATCGCTCGCCGCGACGTTGGCAACGCTCTGCGCGAAGCGCCCGCCGGCGCGCCCGAAGGCGGGCAGCGACGGGACGACGATCAGGGCGGCGAGCGCGGCGGCCGCAACCCGGCGCCGGGCCTCCGGCAGCGCGGCGAGCGCTGCGGCCGGCCGCGCGAGGGCAGCGGCGGCGACCACCGCGAGCGCGGGGTAGAGGGGGAAGAGGTAGCGCCCGAAGTTCCCGAAGCGCGGCGGCCCCTCCAGGGTCGCGAAAGCGAGCGGCAGCGCGGCCAGCCAGAGCGCCGGGAGCAGGCTGCCGCGCCGGGAGGAGAGGCGGCGCGCGAAGAGCTCCACGGCGCCGCCGGCGGCGAGGAGAGCGGGGAGCGGGTGAGAGCGGAAGAGAAGGCCGAAGGCGGCGTAGAGCGTCGCCATCCGGGGCAGCCCGGGCGCCGCGCCCCCCACCTTGGCGGCGAAGGTGGTCGGCAGCGGCGAGCCGCCGATCGCGGCGTAGGCGGCCAGGACCGGCAGGAGCACGGCGGCAGCGAGCAGGAGGTCGCCGCCGGCGCGCCGCAGGCGCTCCCGGCGGCCGGCGAGCGCGGCCCGCTCGGCCAGGGCGAGGGCGAGCAGCAGCAGGCCCTCGGGCCGGGCGAGCGCCGCGAGGGCGAAGAGCAGCACCTCCGCCGCGCCGGGCGGGCGCCGTCCGGCCGCCGCCTCGGCGTGGAGCGCCATGCCGGCGGTGGCGAGCAGGACGAAGAGCGGCACCTCCATCCCCGAGAGCGCCGACCAAGCCATCGCGTCGGAGGTGGCGAAGAGGAAGGCGGCGAGGAGCGCGAGCCCGCGCCCGAGCCCGAGGGCGCGCGCCAGCCGCCAGGTGGCGCCGAGCGCCGCCAGGGTGAGGAGCACGCCGAGGGCCTTGGCGGGCAGGAACGGCTCGCCGGGGAGCGGCTCGACGAGCGCGAGGAGCGCCGTCCAGAGCGGCGCGGTGGAGGCGGTCACGAGCTCGCCGGCCCGGAAGGCGAGGCCGCCACCGGCCGCGAGGGACCGGGCGAGGACGAGGTGGATCCAGGCGTCGTCGAGCGGCAGTCCGGCGACGCCGCCGGTGAGCCGCGCCTCGGCTACCAGCGCACTGCCGATCGCGGCGAGCAGGAGCGCGGCCGCGAGCCAGAGCGCGCGGGGCACCCGGGCGGGCGGCGGGGGGGCGGAGGCGGCCGGAGGCATCGGCGGGAAGGTGCAGCGTCGTCGCGCGGCAGCATACCGTGGCGGCCGGGCCGGTATGATCGGACGAGGTCCGACCGTGAGAAGAGCCAGAACAGTCGCCGCCGCGGCCGCCCTCGCGCTGATCGGCCTCGCCGGCTCGGTCTGGCTGGCCCGGGACCCGCGGGCGCCGGCAGTGCCACCCGAGGAGACGCTCCCCGCGGGGAGCTGGCGCCCGACGGCGCCGGCTTCGCGGGAGGCCGCGGTCGAGCGCGCCAGGCTGCTGTCGCTCCCGTACGTCGCGGGCCGGCGGCCGGCGCCGGCCGGATCCGGCGTCGTCCGCTCGGTGGCCGGCCGGGTCGCTCCGGTGCGGCGGCTCTACACCTCCGGGCACGGTCCCGAGGCGCTCCTCATCGAGCCGGACGGCCGCCTCGCGGCGAGGTGGCGGCTGCCCTACGAGCGAGCCTTCCCCGGCGTGAGCGGGGGCGGCGATCTCAGCTATTTCCGCCGTGCGGCGCCGCTCCCGGACGGGGGCCTCGCGGCGCTCTTCCAGGGGGGCGGCGTGGTGCGCCTCGACGCCCGGTCCGAGCTGGTCTGGGCCTGGCGGGGGGCGACGTTCAACGACCTCTGGCCGCTGCCCGGGGGTGGGCTTCTCGTGCTGACCAAGGAGGCGCGGATCGTGCCGGACCTCGCTCCGGGGCGGGAGGTGCTGGAGGACAGCGTCACCGAGCTCTCCCCCGAAGGTCACCCGGTGCGGGCCGTGTCGCTCCTCCGGGCCCTCGGCGACTCGCCGTTCCGGGACGTTCTCCACCCGCTGCCCGCCGGCGCGGACATCCTGCACGCCAACACCATCGAGGTGCTCGACGGCCGCTGCGCCGAGCGCTCGCCGCTGTTCGCCGCGGGGCACTGGCTCGTCTCGCTGCGCGAGATCGACACGGTGGCGATCGTGGATCCGGCGACCGGGCGGGCGGTCTGGGCCCAGCGCGGACCGTGGCGGCGGCAGCACGAGCCGACACTGCTCCCGACCTGCCGGATCCTGCTGTTCGACAACCGCGGGCTCGACGGCGCCTCGCGCGCGCTCGAGGTCGATCCGCTCACCGGCGAGATCGCGTGGAGCTGGTCCGGGGAGAGCGGGCGCCCGCTCTCTTCCCCCGAGGCGGGCACGGCGGAGCGCCTCGCGAACGGCAACACGCTGGTCGTCGAGTCGGAGGCGGGCCGAGCGCTCGAGATCGGGCCGGAGGGCGAGGTGGTCTGGGAGTTCGTGAGCCCGCACCGGGCCGGGCGCGCGAACGAGCTGGTGGCGACCCTCTTCGAGATGCGGAGCGTGCCCCGGGCCGGGGATGGGGGAGGAGCGTGAGCTCTTCCCTCCCGCGCGGGGAGCTGCACCGGCGGGTCCGCCGCCGGGCCGCGCGGATCGCGCTCTACGTCGCCCTGGTCGCGGCGCTCGGCAGCGGGGCCCTCCTCTACCTGTTCGTCGACCGGACTTTCGCGCGGGCGCCGGAGGTCTCGAGCGAGGCCGAGCGCTGGCTCGGGATCGACTTCGCGGCGCTCCCGGAGGTCCAGCTCCTCCAGCGCTACGTGGCGATCGACACCAGCTGGCCCGACGGCGACGAGCTCGCCGGGGTGCGCTTCCTCCAGGAGCTGCTCGCGGCGGAGGGGATCGCGGCGGAGGTCGAGTACCTCGGGCGCGGGCGGGCGAACCTCTGGGCGGTGCTCGAGGGGCGCGAGCGGGGGGCGGTGGTCCTCCACCACCACGTCGACGTGGAGCCGGCGCGCCCGGGCGACGGCTGGCGGGACGCCCCCTTCTCGGGCACGATCGAAGGGCCGTGGATCTTCGGTCGCGGCGTCTACGACATGAAGAGCTTGGCGGTCGCCCAGCTCCAGGCGTTCCTCGCCGTCAAGCGCTCCGGCGCCGTGCCCCGCAGGTCGCTGATCCTCCTCGCCACGAGCAGCGAGGAGACGGGCAGCGAGGTCGGCACCAAGTGGATCCTCCGCCAGCACCCGGAGCTCGTCGCGCGGATGGAGCTCTTCCTCACCGAGGGCGGCGTGGTCGAGGCGGTGAGCCCGACCGAGGTGAAGTACTGGGGGATCGAGTTCGCGCAGAAGCACTACGCCGACCTCGTCTACTGCGCCTCCGACCGCGCCCGGCTCGAGGAGCTCTCCTCGGATCTCGCCGCGGAGAGCCGGCGCCGGGCGCCGGTGCGGCTGGACCCGGCGGTGCTCGAGTTCGTGGCCGCCTACGGGCCGAGCCGCGACCACACGACGCTGCAGCGGATCCTCGGCCGTCCGGCGACGCTGCTCGAGCGGCCGCGCGACGTGGAGCGCCTCACGCCGTTCCTGCGGGCGCTCTTCCACAACTCGATGAGCGCCTTCCCGATCCGGGAGGCGGACGGCGGGGGCTTCGACCTCCTGGTCAAGGTGCAGGCCCTCCCCGGCTCGACCCTGGAGGAGGCACTGGCGGACACGCTCGCCCCCGGCCTGGGCGCCGGGCTCGCCCGCACCCTCCGGCCGCTGGGCGGCGCGGGGGCGGTGAGCCCGACGGACCACCCGGCCTTCCGCCTCCTCGCCGCGGAGGTGGCCGCGAGCCACCCCGGGGTGCGTGTCGGCCCGTACCTGCTCCCCTGGTCGGCCTCGGACGCCCGGTTCCTCCGCGCCGCGGGGGTTCCCGCCTACGGATTCTCTCCCTTTCTCATGGTGGCGGCCGACACCTTCACCGTCGCCGAGCCGAACGAGCGGATGGCGCTCCACGCTTTCGTGGACGGGGTTGCGCTCTACGGACGAGCTGTGCAGCGGCTCTTGGAGTGACAATTGTTGGCATTCTGGTGACAAGGGGCGCCAGTCCGCCTGCTGAAGTTGTTGATTTTGCATCAGCTGCGGCACGGCACGTTTCCTGCTTCGCAGGAGGGTGTATCTCTCCGGAATGGCCCGGAGGGGAGGGTCCCGAAGGGGAAAGAGGAGACCGAATGCTGCAGAGACTCAGAAACCGGCAGCGGGGCTTCACGCTCATCGAGCTGCTGATCGTGGTCGCGATCATCGGCATCATCGCCGCGATCCTGATCCCGAACCTGATCGACGCGCTGCAGAAGTCGAAGCAGAAGCGGACCATGGCCGACATGCGCAACCTCGGCACGGCCTGGACCTCCTGGCTCACCGACCAGCTCTCGGCCGGGGCGGCGGGCGGCACGGCCAACACGTTCGACTGGAGCTTCACCGAGCCGGCGCTCGCCCACGCGAACCTCGTCCAGACCCTGCGGCCCACGACGACGTTCTTCTACATGCAGGAGATCCCGCAGTTCGACGGTTGGCGCAACGAGTACGTCTTCGGGATCAACGACGACAATCTCCTCGGCAACCGCGTGCTCGGCATCGGCAGCGCCGGCCGCGACGGCGGCACGACCGCGTTCGGCGCTCCGACGGGTGTCGTCGTCGGCCCGTTCGTCGCCACCGACTACGACCAGGACATCATCTGGTCGGACGGCTACTTCGTCCGCTGGCCGGGCGGCACGAACCCGAACTCGTAGGAATCCGGAGCGGCGCCCCTCGGGCGCCGGCAGTCGAGAGCGCCGCGGGGTCTCCCGCGGCGCTCTTCGTTTCTGCGGTAGCGTTGCGGCGATGCGCACCCGGCGCGCCCTGCTGTCGCTCCTTCTCCTCGCGTTCCTCGCCGGCGCCGCGGCGCATTCCGCTCACCCGCTCTCGCCCGCGGCCGGGCGGCTCGCCGCCTACCTGCGCCTCGACACCACGAACCCGCCGGGCAACGAGGGGTTGGCGGCGGCCTATCTCGCCGGCGAGCTGGTGCGCGGCGGGATCGTCGCCGAGCGCCACGTGAGCCCCGAGGGGCGGGTGAGCTTGGTCGCCCGGCTGCCGGCCAACGCCGCGCCGCGCGGCGGGGCGATCGCGCTCCTCCACCACATGGACGTGGTGCCGGCCGGAGAGGGCTGGTCGGTCGCGCCGTTCGCGGGCGAGGTGCGCGACGGGATGCTCTGGGGGCGCGGCGCGCTCGACTGCAAGAGCCTCGGGCTAGCCCACCTCGAGGCGCTCCTCGAGCTCGCCCGGAGCGGCGCCCCGCGCCACCGGGACCTGCTCTTCGTGGCGGTGGCCGACGAGGAGGCGGGCGGGCTGCAGGGGGCGGCCTGGCTCTGGGAGGCGCACCCGGAGCTCTTCGCGGGCGTGGACCTGGTGCTGAACGAGGGGGGGGCGAACCGGGCGGTGCTGGGCAGGAGCCTCTTCTGGGGGATCGAGGTCGCCCAGAAGAGGCCGCTCTGGCTGGAGGTGATCGCGCGCGGCCGCCCCGGGCACGCCGCGGGGATCCAGCTCGGGAGCGCCGTGCACCGGCTCGTCGCCGGCCTCGCGCGGCTGGTCGAGCGGCCGCCGGTCTGGAAGATCGACCCGGCGGCGCGCGCCTACCTCGCGGCGGTGGGGCGGCTCGATCCGAACCTCGGGCGCCTCGAGGCCGATCTCGAGGCGGTGATCGCGCCGGAGGGGCCGCGGCGGGCGATCCCACCGGGGCTCCCGTCGCTCTTCCTCGACTCGCTCCAGGTGACCGTCCTCGCGGCGGGGGAGAAGCAGAACTCGATCCCCGCCGAGGCGCGGGCGCTCGTGGACATCCGGCTCCTCCCCTCGACCGACACCGAGGTCTATCTCGCGGAAGTGAAGGCGGCCCTCGGTCCCGACCTCGAGACGCGCGTGCTCCTCGCCGCCCCGCCCTCGGCGCCGACCCCCGCCTCGGGGCCGCTCTGGGATCGCCTCGTGGCGGAGCTTCGGGACGAGGCGCCGGTGGTGCCGGTCTTCCTCGCCGGCGTGACCGACTCCCGGTACTTCCGCGAGCGCGGCGTCGCCGCCTTCGGCTTCTCGCCCTTCTTCGTCGAGGCCGAGCCGATGCGCGGCGTGCACGGCCCCGACGAACGGATCCCGCTCGCCGCCTTCGACCGCGGCGTGGAGCGGATGAAGCGGGTGGTGCGCGCGCTGGTCTCGGCGCCGTAGGGCGCTCGGCGAGAGCGAGCGCCCGGCGCCCCCGGGAAAAGAGGGACAGGCACACATTTCCACCGAGAAAAGAGGGACAAGAAAAGAGGGACAGGCACACATTTCCTCCGCAGACGGTGGACTCTCGAACCCTCTCATGGAAATGTGTGCCTGTCCCTCTTTTCTTTGTGCCTGTCCCTCTTTTCTTCAGTCGAGGGATCTCGATGGTGCGCGTCGCGCGCGATCGGTGCCGCCCGTCGCCCGCCCCACTAGAATGTCCCCGTGCCCCTCGAGACGCTGGCGGTCGCCTACCTCGCCCTGGTGGGCCTCGTCGTCGGCAGCTACCTGAACGTCGTCATCCACCGCCTGCCGCGGGGCGAGTCGACGGTGCTGCCGCGCTCGCGCTGCCCGGCGTGCGGGGCGGCGATCCGGGCGCGCGACAACCTGCCGCTCCTGAGCTGGCTGCTGCTCGGCGGCCGCTGCAGGAACTGCAAGGCGCCGATCCCCTTCCGCTATCCGCTGGTCGAGGCGGCGGCCGCGGCGCTCTTCGTCGCCTGCTACCTCCGGTTCGGCGCGAGCGTGGACGCGTTCGCGGGCGTCGTCCTCGGCTGTCTCCTGCTGGCGCTCGCGGGGATCGACGCCGCCCACCTCTACCTGCCGGACCGCTTGACGCTCTCCGGGATCGCCGTCGGCCTCGCCCTCCAGCCCTGGCTGAGCTGGGGGAGCCTGGCCAAGGGGATCCACGGGGCGCTCCTCGGCGGCGGGCTCCTGCTCGCGCTGGCGGGGGCGTGGGTGCTGCTGCGCGGGCGGGAGGGGATGGGCCTCGGGGACGCGAAGATGCTCGCCATGATCGGCGCCTTCCTCGGCTGGAAGGGCGTGGCGGTCTCGCTTCTCGCGGCCTCGGCGGCGGGGGCCGCGGCCGGGCTGGTGCTCCTCGCCCGGCGGCGCGGCGGCTGGGACCTCCGGCTGCCGTTCGGCCTCTTCCTGGCGGCCGGCGGGATCGTGGCTCTCTTCTGGGGCCCGGAGCTCGTCGCGGCCTACGCGAGGCGGCTGGGGTGAGCGCGCGGCGGGAGCGGCGGCTCGGCCTCCGGCGGGAGGTGCTGATCCTGCTGCCGACCGCAGTCCTGCTCCTGGTGGCGGTGGCCGGCTTCACCCTCCTCTCCTTCCGCGCCGCGATCTCCGGCCTGGCCGAGGAGCGGCGCCTCGAAGCCGAGCGGCAGGCGCGGCGGGTCGCGGTGCTGCTCGAGCGCGCCTGGCCGCTCGCAGAGGCAGATCTCGCGCCGTACGGGGCCGGGCTCGCCGGCCTCGCCGTCGCCGGAGAGGCCGGCCGGCCTCTCCTCGCCTGGGGGGCGCCGGTGCCGGCGGTCGACGGGCCGTTCCCGCCGCCGGCGGCCCGCGCCCGGGGGCCGGAGGCCGAGGTGCCGGGGATGATCGTCGCCGAGGCGCCGTTCCGGGTCGGCGGGCGACGCCTCGCGGTGCGGATGGCGTTGCCGGCCGAGGGGCTCTGGACGCGCCAGCGCGCCCTCGCCCTCTGGGCGCCGGTCGGCGGCGGCCTCGGGCTCGCGGTGGCGCTCCTCGTGCTCCTCTTCCTGCGCCCGCTGCTCGCTCCGTACGACGCCCTGGTGCGCGAGGCGCGGGCGGCGGGGCTCGTCGGCCGCGACGTGGGCGACGAGATCGCGGCGATGGTCGAGGGGTTCCGGCGTGCGTTGGTGGCGGAGGCGGCCCGCAACCGGTCGGGCGCGATGGAGGGCGCGGCGACGGCGGTCGGGGGGGCGCTGGAAGAGGAGCTCGCCGCGGGCCTCCTCCTCCTCGACCCGGACGGCCGGGTCCTGGCGCTCAACCCGGCGGGCGCGGAGCTCCTCGGGATCGAGACGGCCCCCGGGCAGCCGCTCGCCGGGGCGCTCGCCGCGCACCCGGAGCTCGCGGCACGCCTGGCGGAGGCGCTCGCCGGCGGCGAGGGGATCGAGCGCGCGGAGGTCCCGGTGCGCTCCGGGGGCCGGAGCCTCACCCTGGGGCTCGCGGTCTACCCGCTGCGCCGCGCCGACGGCAGCCGGCGCGGCCTGCTCGCCCTCTTCAGCGATCTCACCCGCTTCGTGCGCGGCGCCGCCGAGCGGCAGCTGGCCGAGGGGTTGGCGCAGCTCGGGGAGCTCTCCGCCGGGGTGGCGCACGAGCTGCGCAACGGCCTCGCCACGCTGGGCGGCTATGTCGAGCTCCTCGACGAGGAGAGCGACCCCGCGGCCAGCGCCGACTACCGCCGGGAGCTCGCGCGCGAGACGGCCCATCTCTCCCGGGTGGTCGACGACTTCCTCGCCTTCGCCCGCCCCGGACGGGCGCGGATCGAGCCGACCGACCTCGGGGCGCTCCTGGCCGACCTCGCCGCCGAGCCCACGGTGCAGGATCTCGGTGTGACCCTCGGCCAGCCCGCCGAGCCGCCGCCGCCGCTCCC
>JAHDVN010000582.1 GCA_023384635.1 Thermoanaerobaculia bacterium | reverse complement strand
AAACAGGCTTCGCAGGTCGAAGCGCGGTCGAGCGAGTGCAGGCAGCGGGCGGGATCCAGAACGATTGCCGAACGATCCATGGCCGCGAAACGTTCGGCGGCATCCAGCAGACTCACAGGGCGACCTCTTTGGGCATGGCGATTTTTAGCATATCTGCTATTGCCAATAGCGTACCATGAACCAAATACGCCATACCACGATAGAAGTCGGTTTGTGCATGTTGTTTGACAAGCTTTGCCCAAGATGGTCCCCAACGCAAGAGATTTTCATGCAGAAAATCTCTTTGGGCTGTCAAATATTCGATATATTTCTGCTTGTCAGTAGTTTCCAACGCCATTTTGGCCAAGCGCGCCATAAAAATCAACTCGAGCGCAATATGGTCATCTGGTTCTTTGTTTATTTGTTCGGGTTCTAAGTTAAACCGCTGATACCACGCACGTACGCGTTGAGTGGATTGCTGAAAAACCAGGCGTTCTCGATCCAAGTACACAGAACCCCAAGGAGGAGACGGATGAGTCGATTCTAATCCAATGAATAAACGAGCATAATCCAAATTAAGATTGGCGTACTCATCATCAGAAATCCCTTTCTTGTGAGCAAGACTCCAATTTTGTAATAATTCTAGCCCATGTTGGATTTCCTCTTGCTCTGCCCCAAAGGGAGCCTCGGAAAATATTTGGTTGGAGGTTAATTGTTGAAGCCACTCTCGATTAGGCTCTGTATAAAGGACCTTTCCAAGAAAACCCAGCAATACTACTTCGCTGGCCAAAGATTCAAGTTCGAGGGCGGATATTGTATTATTGTACATTCGATCTCCGATTACTCCGGGAATTTTTACGTTCCTTTATTAACCAGTATATCGTGCGATATATTATAATTACAAGGAAGACTAATACTATAAGATAGGTAATAAATGTAATAATTTGCATGAATCCGATACCAAATTGCGCTAGACGATTTGTAATCTGCGTTCCAAGTCCTGGTTCCCAAGTTGGAGAAATTGGCGGTTGATCTACGTTTTTTAGAATTGCCAAGACAGATGGCTCAAGCAAGACGGGTTGCGCATTTACACCACTCTGAAGAAAGACCATTTCTCCGCTCTTTACTTGGATATCCGGGAGACCTTCGGCCTGAATAACACCTTGGCCTGTTAGAACATATAACCAACCTCCTTCAGGGGGAAGATATTCAAGAGCAAAGGTTCCATTGGTTAGTTCAAGTTGCTTTCCTGCAACTTCGATTGTTTGTGCGCTATTACCGTCATAGCCCCAAACCCAGCCACGAGTTATTTTTAACGTATTCTGAACGAACTCATAAACACTATCTGATGGGATAATAATCTTTCCTTCACCCCAGTTCAAAGATTTGGTTGTCGATTGACGCACGAG
>JAHDVN010000118.1 GCA_023384635.1 Thermoanaerobaculia bacterium | reverse complement strand
ATCGAGACGGGGACTCCGGCCGAGATCCGGCACGGGGACGAGGTCCGGTTCGGTCTCGTCACCCTCCTCTTCTTCTGCGAGTGACCGCGCGGGAGGACGGGGCGGCGGCCGGCTCCGGCCCCAACGCCGACACCCCGGTGCGGTTCGTGCGGGGCATCGGGCCGCAGCGCGCCGCGGCGCTCGCCGCCGCGGGCCTCGCCACCGCCGGCGACCTCCTCTTCCACCTGCCCTCCCGCTACGACGACTGGCGCTCCGAGCAGCCGGCGGCGGCAGTGCGGTCCGAGGGGCCTTGGACGGTGCGGGGCGAGCTGCGCGACCTGCGCGTGGTCCGCACCCGCCGGCGCGGCCTCGCGCTGGTGCGCGCCGTCGCCTGCGACGCGAGCGGCGGCGTGCCGGCGATCTGGTTCAATCAACCCTACCTCGCCAACCGCGTCGTCCCCGGCACCGTCTACCGGCTCCACGGCGCGGCCCGCCCGAGCGAGGGCGGACGCTGGGAGCTCGTCAACCCCAGCCTCCGGCCGGTCGGCGAGGGCGAGCCGCCGCGCGGGCTCGTCCCCGTCTACCCGCCGCTCAAGGGGATCGGCCCGGCCACCTTCGCCCGGGTGCTGCCGACCCTGCTGCCTCTCCTCGACCGCGCCGGCGAGCTTCCGGAGCCGCTTCCGCCGTCGCTGCTCGCCCGCCGCGGGCTGCCGCCGCTCCCCGACGCGCTGCGCTCCCTCCACCGCCCCCCCGACGGCGCCGACCCGCTCCGGCTCCTGGCGCGGGAGAGCCCGCCGCGCGCGCGGCTCGCCTACGGAGAGCTCCTGGAGCTCCAGCTCGAGCTCGCGCTGCTGCGGCGCCGCGGCGCGGAGGAGCCCAAGCCGCACCGCTACCGGATCGACGACGCGGTCCGCGCGGCGGCCCGGGCGGCGCTGCCGTTCCGGCTCACCGGCGCGCAGAAGCAGGTGCTGCGGGAGATCGTGGACGACCTGACGCGCCCCTGGGCGATGCTCCGCCTCCTGCAGGGGGACGTGGGCAGCGGCAAGACCATCGTCGCCGCCCTGGCGCTCGTGGTGGCGGTCGAGAGCGGGCTCCAGGGGGCCTTCATGGCGCCCACCGAGCTGCTCGCCGAGCAGCACTTCGGCAACCTCTCCCGCCTGCTCGGCGGGCGCTACCGGCTCGCCCTCCTGAGCTCGTCGCGGCGCGACCCGGCGGCGCGGGCGGCACTCGCCAGCGGCGAGGTCCAGATCGCCGTGGGCACGCACGCGCTGCTGCAGGAGCGGGTCGACTTCCGCAACCTCGCGCTGGCGGTCATCGACGAGCAGCACCGTTTCGGGGTGGAGCAGCGGCTCGCCCTCCAGCGCAAGGGAACGCGCCCCGATCTGCTGGTGATGACCGCGACCCCGATCCCGCGGTCGCTGGCCCTCACCGCCTACGGCGACCTCGAAATCTCCTGCCTCGACGAGCTTCCCCCGGGGCGCACGCCCGTCGAAACCGAGGTTCTGCCGGCGAGCGAGCGGCGGCGCGTCTACCGCCGCCTTCGCGACGAGCTCGCCCACGGCGGCCAGGCCTACCTCGTCTTCCCGCTGATCGAGGGGAGCGAGAGCGTCTCCGCCGAGGCCGTGGAGGCGCTCGGCCGGGAGGCGCGGGAGTACCTGGCGCCGTTGCCGAGCGCCGTGCTCCACGGCCGCCTCGCCGCCGAGGAGCGCGAGCGCGTCATGCGAGAATTCGCCACCGGACGGGTGCGGGTGCTCGTCGCGACCACGGTCATCGAAGTGGGGGTGGACGTGCCGGAGGCGACCTGGATGGTGATCGAGAGCGCCGAGCGCTTCGGCCTGGCGCAGCTCCACCAGCTGCGCGGTCGCGTCGGCCGCGGCCGCGGCCGGTCGCGCTGCGTCGCCCTCCACGGCCGTCTGACCGAGGCGGGCCGGCGCCGCCTCGCGATCTTCGCCGCCTCCCAGGACGGCTTTCGCCTCGCGGAGGCCGACCTCGAGCTGCGCGGCCCGGGCGACGTGCTCGGCCTGCGCCAGTCGGGCCTGCCCTCGTTCCGCTTCGCGCACCCGCTCCTCGACCAGGCGTGGCTGGAGAGAGCGCGCGCGGACGCCGCCGAGCTGCTGTCGCGCTGGCAGGAACCGGAGCTGGCCCCGCTCCGCGCCCGCATCGAGCCCCGGGTGACGACCCGGATCGGGCGCCTGGCGGGGGGCTGAGGGTGCGCGTCCTGCTGGTCGCGAACACGCTGCCGCCCACCGACCTCTCGGGGGTCGGCGAACAGGTGCTGCAGCTGGCCGCGGGGCTGCGCGCGCGGGGCGACGAGGTCGAGGTGCTCGGCCGCGGCCCCGGCGGCGCCCGCGGCCCGAAACTCCTCTTTCCCCTGGCGGTGCTGCCGCCTCTCGCGGCCTGCCTGCGCCGCTTCCGGCCGGAGGTGGTGCAGGTGCACGAGTCGGACGGCGCCCTCGCCGCGCTCCTGGTGCGCGCGGTCGGCCGCTGGCTCTCGCCCCGGCCGCTCCTGGTCGCCCTCCTCCAGGTGAGCTACGTCGAGGAGCGGCGTGCGGTGCGGCCGCTCCGCGCCGGCGGCCAGATCCTCGCGCGCCCAGGGGCGGTGGAGCGGCGCTTCCGCCGCTTCAAGGCGCCCGTCCAGATCCTCCTCGGACGCCTCACCGCGCGGCTCGCGCACCTCGTCCTCGCCCCCAGCCGGCGGACCGCCGGCGAGCTCGCGCGCGACTACGGCGTGCGCGACGCCGGCGTGCTGCCGAACGCGACCGGCGGCCTGCCCCGGGAGTCCGCCGGGCCCGGGGGCAGCGCCGCGGAGCTGCCGCCCGGGGAGCTGCTGTTCGTCGGCCGCCTGCGCCTGCGCAAGGGGGTCGAGGTCCTCCTGGCTGCCCTCGCCCGGCTGGCGGCGGAGGGAAGCCGCCCCCGCCTGCTCGTCGCCGGCGACGGAGAGCACCGCGCCACCCTCGAGGCCGAGACCGTGCGGCTGGACCTGGGCGGACAGGTCGTCTTCCTCGGCCGGCGCGGAGCCGGCGAGGTCGCCGCCCTGCTGGCGGGATGCCGCGGCCTCGTCGTGCCGTCGATCTACGAGGGGATGCCGCTCGTCGTGCTCGAGGCGATGGCGGCCGGGAAGCCCGTGATCGCCAGCGCGGTGAGCGGGATCCCGGAAGTGGTGCTCGACGGTACGACCGGCTGGCTGGTGCCGCCCGAGGAGCCCGAGGCGCTCGCGCGCGCGCTGGCCGAGCTCCTCGGCGAGCCGGCCGAAGGGGAGCGCCGGGGGGCGGCCGGCCGCGAGCGGGTGGCGCGCGATTTCTCGCCCGGGCGCGTCGCCGAGCGCTGGCACCAGCTGGTGGCCGGTGCGGGGGAGGGGAGGGGGCGATGAGGTTCGAACGGGCGATCCTCGGCGTCGGCGCCGCGGCCACGGCGCTCTTCGCGCTGCTCGGCATCGAGGCGTTCGGCCGGCCGCTCGGCCCGCCGCTCCTGGTGCGCCACGCCCTGCTCGGGGGGCTGGCCTGCCTCCTTCATCTCTTCGCCCAGGGGTGGATCCTCGTCTTTCTCGGCGGCCTCGGCCGCGCCGCCGGGCGTGCGGGGCTGCTCGCGGGCGAGCCGGCGCGGGCGGCGCGGCGGCTCCGGCGCCGGGCGATCCCCTGGGCGCTCGCGCTCCTGCTGCCCAGCCTGGGGACCTTCCTGGCCGGTGGCGCCGCCTTCTCCGGACGCGTTCCCGGCTGGCTGCACGCCGCGCTCTTCCTCGTCGCGGTGCCGCTGCAGATCGCGGCGCTCTGGCGCGAGCGCGCCCTGCTCGCGGCGCACGAACGGCTCCTCGCCGCTCCGCCGCAGTCCGCCGCCGTTCCCGCCGCGGCGGGCCCCTGCTAGAGTGTTTCGCTCCGTCCCCACCCGGGGCGCGGGAGGTAGATGGTGAGCGAGCCCCGAAAGATCGTCCTCTCCGGCATGCGTTCGACCGGACGCATCCATCTCGGCAACTACTTCGGCGCCGTCCGCAACTGGGTGGCGCTGCAGGAGCGGTACGACTGCTACTACTTCGCCGCCGACTGGCACGCGCTGACCAGCGACTACGCCGACCCGTCCGAGATCGCGGGCAACACGCTGGAGGTGGTGGCGGACTGGATCGCGGCGGGCGTCGACCCCGAGCGCGCGGTCGTCTTCGTCCAGTCGATGGTCCCCGAGCACGCGGAGCTGCACCTGCTGCTGTCGATGATCACCCCGCTCGGCTGGCTCGAGCGGGTCCCGACGTACAAGGAGCAGATCCGCCAGCTCGAGAACCGGGATCTGGAGACGTACGGCTTCCTCGGCTACCCGCTCCTGCAGACCGCGGACATCGTGCTCTACCGCGCCGACTGCGTGCCGGTGGGGGAGGACCAGGCGAGCCACCTCGAGATCAGCCGCGAGATCGTGCGGCGGTTCAACTCGCTCTACGGGGAGGTCTTCCCGGAGCCGAAGGCGCTCTTCACGCCGACTCCCAAGGTCCCGGGCCTCGACGGACGCAAGATGTCGAAGTCCTACGGCAACACGATCGCGCTCGCCGACAGCCCGGAGGAGATCCGCCGCAAGTGCGCCGGGATGTTCACCGACCCGACGCGCATCCGGCGCAAGGACCCGGGGCATCCGGAGAGCTGCAACCTGTTCGCCTTCCACCAGCTGCTCTCCCCGCCGGAGCTGGCCGAGCGGGTGGCCCTCCAGTGCCGGGCCGCCGAGATCGGCTGCGTCGAGGACAAGCGGCTGCTCGCCGAGCAGATCATCGCCTTCCTGGAGCCGATGCGCCGCCGGCGCGAGGAGCTCCTGGCCGATCGTGGCGAGCTGCTCCGGCTGCTCGCCGTGGGCTCCGAGCGCGCGCGAGAGCGCGCCGGCCGCACGATGGAAGCGGTGCGCGCCGCCCTGCGGCTCGACTACCGCGGAGCCCTCTCCCGGTGACCGCCGCCGAAGCCACCCCCACCGGGCTGCCGGCCTCCTGGCGCGTGCAGCTCCCCGTCTTCGAGGGACCGCTCGATCTCCTGCTGCACCTCGTGCGGATCAACCGCGTGGAGATCGCGGACATCCCCGTGGCGACGATCTGCGACCAGTTCCAGGAGTACCTCCGGCTCATGGAGGAGCTCGATCTCGACATCGCCGCCGAGTTCGTCTACGAGGCGGCGGTGCTGATCCAGCTCAAGTCGCGGCTCCTCCTCCCGCGGCCGGCGGCCTCCGGCGAGGGAGGCGAGGAGGATCCCCGCCGGGAGCTGGTGGACCGGCTCCTCGAGTACCGGCGCCTGAAGGAGGCGGCCCAGACGCTCGCCGAGGTCGACCACGTGCGGCAGGGGGTCTGGGCTCGGCCGAAGACCGCCTGGGACGAGGGAGCGGAGGAGAGCGACCCCGGCGTGGCGCTGGAGGAGGTCTCGCTCTTCGATCTGCTCGGCGCCCTCCGCACCGTGCTCGTGCGCTTCCAGAAGGAGCACCCCGAGCCGATCCTGGTGCCGCCCGACCGCTTCTCGGTGCGCGACCTGTTCGAGCGGATGCTGGCGGCCCTGGAGCCCGGGCGCACGTTCGACCTGCTCGCGCACCTGCGCGGCCTCTCGTGCCGGGCCGAGGCGATCGCCGCCTTCCTCGCGGTGCTGGAGCTGGTACGGCTCTCCCTCGTGCGGCTCCACCAGGGCGCCGACGGCGGCATCGTGCTCTTCCGCACCACCCGCGAGGCGCGCGCGGAGGACCTGGAGGCGATCGCGGGATGAGCGACGCGAGAGAGCTCGAGTCCGTCTTCGAAGCGCTGCTGTTCGTCAGCGGCGAGCCGGTGCCGCGCGAGCGCCTCCTCGGCCTCGTGGACGCGGCCGACCGGACGGCGGCGGGCGCCGCTCTGGCCCGGCTCGAGGGGCGCTACCGGCAGCGGCCTCACGCCGGCATCTTTCTCGAGGAGGTGGCGGGCGGGCTGCGCCTCGTGACCCGTCCGGAGCTCCACCCCTACCTGCGGCGCTTCTTCGACTCCGGCGGCGGCAACCGGCTGTCGATGGCGGCGCTCGAGACGCTCGCGATCATCGCCTACCGGCAGCCGATCACCGGCCCCGAGATCCAGGAGCTGCGCGGCAAGTCGCCAGCGGGGGTCCTGCGCGGCCTGCTCGAGAAACGGCTGATCCGGATTTCCGGGCGCAAGGAGGTGGTGGGCCGGCCGTTTCTCTACGCCACCACGCGGGAGTTCCTGATGCACTTCGGCCTGCGCGACCTCGACGAGCTGCCGCCGCTCGAGGAGTTCGAGGAGAGCTTCGGCGGGGAGGCCTCCGGCCTGGAGGAACGCCCCGCGGAGCGGTTGGACGAGCGGCCGGAGGAGACCTCGGCGGAGCCCTCCGGGACCGCCGGAGAGGAGATGGCGGAATGAGCGCCGAGCGCGTCCAGAAGCTCCTCGCCAGGGCCGGGGTGACCTCGCGCCGGAAGGCCGAGGAGCTGGTGCGCGAGGGGCGGGTCACCATCAACGGCCGGGTCGCGGGGATCGGCGACAAGGCCGACCTCGCCGTCGACTCGGTCAAGGTCGACGGCAAGCGGCTGCGGCCGCTGGCGCAGCACCGCTACCTCCTCCTCAACAAGCCGAAGGGCTATCTCACCGCGGTGCAGGACGAGAAGGGCCGCCCGACGGTGCTCGATCTCGTGCCGCCGCCGCTGCGCAACGCCCTCTTCCCGGTCGGCCGCCTCGATTTCCAGACCGAGGGGCTGCTCCTCCTGACCACCGACGGCGAATTCGCCGAGCGCGTGGCGCATCCCCGTCACGGCTGCAGCAAGGTCTACGAGGTCAAGGTTCACGGCGTGCCGGTGGAGGCCGAGATCGACCGTCTGCGGCGCGGCGTGGTGCTCGACGGGAAGCGGACGGCGCCGGCCCGGATCACCTCGCTGGGCCGCACCGGGCGGGGAGAGGAGGAGGGCAACAGCTGGTGGGAGGTGCAGCTCCAGGAGGGGCGGACCCGCCAGATCCGCGAGATGTTCTTCCGCATCGGCCACCGGGTGCAGAAGCTGCGCCGCGTCGCCATCGGACCGGTGCGCGATCCGGCGATTCCCCTCGGCGCCCTCCGCGACCTCGACGAAAGGGAGATCGATCTCCTCAGGCGGGCTGCGGATCCGGCCCTCTCGCCCCCCAAGCGGCCGCCCCTGCCACCCCGCCCGCGCACTCGGCCGGCCGCTCGCGAGACTCCGGCGCCGAAGCCGAGCCGGCCCTCCACCGGCGGCGCGAGACGCCGCCCGGAGCGGAAGCGGGCCGAGGAGGCGCGCCCCGCAACCGGACCTGGCCGGAAGCGTCCGTCCGCTCCCCGGGCCGGTCGCCCACCCCGGCGCGACGCGCCGGCCTCCGCCTACCCCGGCCCGACCGGCCGCGGGACCCGCCGTCCCGGCCGCCCCCCCCGTCCGCGCCGTCCGCGCCGCCCGTGAGCGCGCGCGGGCTGGACGTTCCGGCGGCCCCGCGCGGCCCTCTGGTCGTCGCGATCGACGGCCCCTCCGGGGTGGGGAAGAGCACCACCGCGCGGGGTCTCGCCCGGCGGCTCGGGATCCCCTATCTCGACACCGGCGCCATGTACCGCGCGCTCGCGCTGCTCGTCCTGCGGCGCGGCCTCGATCCCGGAGACCGCGAGGCGGTCGAGGCGCTCGCGGCCAGCGCACCGCTCGGCATGCGGCAGCGGGACGACGGGCAGCTCGAAGTGCTTCTCGACGGCGAGCCGGTGGCCGGGAGGATCCGGGCGCCGGAGGTCAGCGAGGCGACCTCGCGGATCGCCGTCTACCCCCGGGTGCGCGCCCGCATGGTCGCGCTCCAGCGAGAGATCGCCGGGCGCGAGGGCGGGGTGCTCGAGGGGCGGGACATCGGCAGCCAGGTGCTTCCCGGGGCGCGTTTCAAGTTCTTCCTCGACGCTCCCCTCGCGGTGCGGGTGGCGCGCCGGCGGCTCGAGCTCGCCGCCCGCGGCGGTGCGGTCGACGAGGCCGAGCTGGCGCGCGAGATCGAGGAGCGCGACCGCCGGGACCGGGCCCGGGCCGACTCGCCGCTGGTCTGCACGCCCGGGCACATCCGCATCGACACCGGCCCGCTCGACGCGGAGGGGGTGATCGCGCGGATGCTGGCGTTCATCCGCGCCGGAGGCCGAGGGGCCCCGGAGGGGGCGTGACGGACCTCGCCGGCGACCGCAGTGCCCTCACCGAGCGCATCAAAGAGCTCGCGCGGGCGGCCGGCTTCGACCGCGCCGGAGTCGCCGCCGCGGCCCCGTCCGGGCAGGAGGAGGCGCTGCGCGCCTGGCTCCGGCGCGGGGACCACGCCGGGATGTCCTGGCTGGCGCGCGATCCGGAGCGACGGCTCCGCCCGGCGGATCTGCCGCCCGGGGCGGTCTCGATCGTCGTGGTCGCGCTCGACTATCACCCCGGCCCGGAAAGGGGCGGGGAACCGGGCGGCGACCTCTGGCCGAGGGTCGCCCGCTACGCCCGCGGCGAGGACTACCACGAGGTGATGGGGGAGGGGCTCCGGCGTCTGGCCGCCGAGGTCGCCCGGATCGCCCCCGGCGCCCGGACCCGACCCTACGTCGACACCGGGCCGCTCCTGGAACGGGAGATCGCGGCGCGCGCCGGCCTCGGCGCGGTCGGCAAGCACACCCTGCTGCTCCATCCGGAGCACGGCTCCTGGTTCCTCCTCGGCGAGCTCCTGACCGACCTCGACCTCGTCCCCGACGAGCCGCTGGCCGACCCGTGCGGCAGCTGCACCCGCTGCCTCGCGGCCTGCCCGACCGGGGCGCTCGCCGCGCCCTACCGGCTCGACGCCCGCCGCTGCATCAGCTACTGGACGATCGAGCACCGGGGGCCGGTCCCCGCCGAGGTGCGCCCCGGCCTCGGGGGTTGGGTCTTCGGATGCGACCTCTGCCAGGAGGCCTGCCCCTGGAACCGGGAGCCGACGCCGGCCAGCGAGCCCCGGCTCGGCCTGCCGCCCGAGAGGGCGGCCCTCGACCTCGCCGGCCTGCTGGCCCTCGACCGCGACCGGTACGTCGATCTCTTCCGGCGCAGCCCGATGAAGCGGGCCAAGCTCGAGGGCCTGCAGCGCAACGCCGCCCTCGCGGCCGGCGACCGGGCCGACCCCGCCTACCGCCCGGCCCTGGCCGGCGCGCTGCGGAACCCGTCGCCGGCGGTGCGCGAGGCCGCGGCCTGGGCCCTCTCCCGGATCGGGGGCGGGCCGGCTCGCGACCGGCCCGCCGGGGCGGGCTCCGAGGAGTGACCGCGGACCCCGCCGGTCGCCGTGGCAGAGCCAACTGCTGATTTGACAGGGCCCAAGCCGCCTCCCTATACTTCCGCCTCTCGGGCCATCCCGGTCCCAGCCGCGTCCCGAGCCCACCCGCGGGGTGGTCAGGCCTCAGCCTGGAATCCATCATCTAGGAGGATCATCGGTTTATGGCACAGGTCGGCAACGAGCGCGACGCTTCACTGGACCTCGTCGAGGAGGAGGATGCGGCCTCCAGCGCCGAGTACCAGGAGTTTCTCGCCCTCTACGACGAGAGCATGCGGAACCTCACCGAGGGCGAGATCGTGCGCGGTCGCGTGGTGGCCATCACGGCCAACGAGGTGATCGTCGACGTCGGCTACAAGTCCGAGGGTCTGATCCCGATCGAGGAGTTCCGGGGAGTCGACGGCGCCGTCCACGTCAAGGAGGGCGACGACGTGGAGGTGCTGCTCGAGAAGACGGAGGACCAGGAGGGCCACGTCCTGCTCTCGCACAGCAAGGCGGAGCGGATGCGGGTCTGGAACGAGATCGAGAACTCGTTCCGCGAGGGGAAGGTGATCAAGGGCCGAGTGATCGACCGCATCAAGGGCGGGCTCACGATCGACGTCGGCGTGCGGGCCTTCCTGCCCGGCTCGCTGGCCGATATCAAGCCGGTCAAGAACCTCGAGGTGCTGCGCGGCAAGGAGCTCGAGTTCAAGGTCATCAGCCTCGACCGGCGGCGCAACAACATCGTCC
>JAHDVN010000581.1 GCA_023384635.1 Thermoanaerobaculia bacterium | reverse complement strand
CGTGATCGCCCTCCCGGCGGCCGGGAACCGCGAGCTCTGGCGCACCGACGGCACGGCCGCCGGCACCGAGACCGTTCCCCTGCCGCCCGGAAGCTGGCCACACCTGGAGGAATGGAGCTCCTGCGCGGGCGAACGACTGCTCCTCGAAATCTACGAGGAGGCCACCGGATCGGAGCCCTGGGTGGTCGAGGGTCTGAGTGCCACTCCGCTCGGCGACCTCCGGCCCGGCCCGGAAGGCTCCACCGGCGGGCCGGTCTGGTGGCTGTGGAACGGCTTCTCGGCCGCGGCTGGCGAGGCGAATCTGTTCCTGGCCGACGACGGATCGGGCGCGGGGCTCGAGGTCTGGGCGACGGACGGAACTCCGGGCGGCATGCAGCGGATCTCGGACCTCGTCCCGGGGAGCGCTCCGCCGTACCTTCCCAACGTCTTCCTCACCTACCCCCCGGTGGCTCTCGGCGGGAAGCTCCTGCTGCCCACCTGGGATTCCGGGGCCGGTGTGCGCCTCTGGCGCGCCGACCCGATCGCGGGAACGACCACCGTCGTGCGGGTGATCGGCAGCCAGAGCTCGAGCCTCCTGCCGAGAGGGAGTTCCACGGTGTTCGAGGCGCGCCTGCGGCCGACGGGATGCATCGAGCCCGTCGAGGGCCGCCTGCTGTTCGAGGCGCGGCCGACGCCGGGAGTGGCGCAGCTCGTCTCCACGGACGGCGCCCTCGGCGGCCGCGAGCTCCTCGCCGAGGCTGCCCCAGGGACCCTGACCTGCTCTGTCAACGGTTCGCGAGGCGTCGTGAACGCCGCCGACGCGGGAGGTTCCTATCGCTTCCTGTCAACCGACGGCCTGCCGGAGGGGACCGGGATGCCCTTTGCTCCCGGCGGGGAAAGCGGCTATCCCGGCTGGACTCCGCGTGCAGTGCCGTTCGGGCTCGGTTGGCTCCTCGGCACCGGGGAGGGGCTCTGGGAGAGCGACGGCACAGAAGCCGGTTCGACTCTGGTCGAGGCGATCCCAACAGCGCTCTGCAGCCCCTGGAACCTCGCGAGCTCCCCCCTCGGGGCGCTCTACGGCTGCAAGGACCTCCGCTTCCTCGCCCCCGGCGTGGCCCCCGTTCAGGTCCTCCCCGCGGGGATAGTCGAGTGGGTCGACTGGATCGTCGCGACCACGAGCGGTTTCGCGGCCGGCATCTTCGAGGAGGGCTACGGCACGGAGCTCTGGTGGTCTGACGGAACGCCGGAGGGGACGGGCCGGGTGCGGGACATCGCGCCGGGGCCGGCCTCCTCGATGCAGATGATCGAGTACTTCGGCGACCGGTTCGGACCTCCCCTCTGGGGAAAGGTCGCAGCGCTGGGCGCGCGGGTGGTCTTCGCGGCCGACGACGGGGTGCATGGCGAGGAGCTCTGGGTGA
>JAHDVN010000117.1:3666-9940 GCA_023384635.1 Thermoanaerobaculia bacterium | reverse complement strand
CATCGCGCCGGGGCCGTCGTCGTCGAGCCCGGGGCTCTTCCGGGAGGTGGGCGGCACGCTCCTCTTCGCGGCCAACGACGGGGCGCGGGGGTTCGAGCTGTGGGGGATCACGGCGGACGGCTCGGTGCCGCTCTTCCGCGATGGGTGGGAGTCCGGCGGCCTCCAGCGCTGGGACGAGGCGGCGCCCTGAGCGGGGCCCGCCCGGTGCCCCTCCTGCGGCTCTCAGCGGAAAAAGAAACGGGGCCGGCTCGCCGTGCGGCGAACCGGCCCCGGTGGGGTCGTGGTCAGCTCTTCGTCAGATGCGGGTGACGTTGGCGGCCGCCGGGCCCTTCTGGCCCTGGACCACGTCGAACTCGACCCGCTCACCCTCGTGGAGGGTCTTGAAGCCCTCGCCCGAGATGCCGGTGTGGTGGACGAAGCAGTCCTTCTCGCCGTCGTCGCGGGTGATGAAGCCGAAGCCCTTGGCCTCGTTGAACCACTTGACACTGCCCTGGATGCGCATGTTCTACCTGCTCCCTCTGTAGCCTGAGCCGGTCGAACCGTGCCCATCTACACTTGTTTTCCGAACGCACCCCGACCTGGGGCGGTTCGTGTCGGTCGGACTTTCGACTGACGGGGCGGAACTGTAGCAGAAACCGCAAGGAAAGCAAGGGGCCCCGTCCGGACCGTCCGGACGGGGCCTCCCGGGGGGCTCCGGCGGCCCTCTGGCGTCAGTCGAAGAGCCCCTCGGCGTAGGCCCCGCCGCGCATCAGGGGGAGCCGCTCGCCGCCGGGGAGCAGGAGGTCGGCCCCCGCCACCGCCACCCGCGGCTGCGACTCCGGGACGTAGACCCGGTCGATGTGGACGACCGCCCCGGGGCCCGAGAAGTGCTGCGGGCCCACCTGCCCGCCGAAGTGGTCGCTGCGGCCGAAGGCGATGTGAAGGCCGAGCTTCTCGTCGAGGAGGATCTCGCCGACCGGTTTGACGCCGAAGGCGTCGAGCACCCCGAGGCCGAGCTCGGCCAGGTTGCCGTAGGCCGGCTCGCGGCGCAGGTGCTCCGCCTCGGTCTCGGCCGCTGGCCCGCCGGGGGCGACCGAGAGGGCGCGGTTCCCCTCGATCCGGTAGACCACCACCTCGTCGCCGAACTGGACCGGCAGGAAGCCGGCGCTCCGGCTGGGCTCGCCCTCGCGCTCCCCCTCGTAGGGGACGATGTACGCCTCGCCGGAGGGGAGGTTGCCGGCCGTGCCGGGCTCCGGGACCAGGCCGCCCGAGGCGTGGGCGGAGCGGAAGCGCAGGTCGAGGTGGAGCGCCGACTCCCCCGCCGGGTGGCGGAAGAGGAGATCGCACCCCTCGGCCTCGGTGAGCAGGCCGGCGAGGCGCGCCACGCGGCGGTTCACCTCGCCGTAGTCGAGCCGCAGCGCCGGGATCATCTCCGCCGAGAAGCCGGGCATGGTGGCGGCGCGGATCGGGAGGCTGCGGGCCGCGACCTTGAGCGGCGCGGTGGCCGAGAACTCCGTCGGGGCGACGAGGATCGAACAGCGCGTGAAGAGCTCGGCGAACGGCACCTGGGCGGCCGGGTCGAGCTCGTCGGCGCTCGCCGGCAGCGGTCCGCCGTCGTGGCGCCAGGCGCCGGCGGGGAGATCGCCGTTGTTCGTGCGCACGTTGCGGTAGAGCCAGAGCTCGGTCGCGAGGCCGAGCACGGCGCGCTGGCCCTGCAACTCCTCGACCCAGCCTGCGGCGAGCTCCCGGCGCGCCCGCCAGTCGGGGTTGTCCCTCACCTCGCCGTCCGGCAGGTCGACCAGCACGGCGATCCCCGTGTCCGTCGCGCGCGGCCGGAAGACCCGCTCGACCAGCGCCGCCAGCTCCTCTCCCTGCAGTCGCTCGCTCATGACCACCTCCGCTCCGAAGTCTATCGGCCGGCGCCCCGCCGCTCCACAAGGTGCCACAAGGTGCCAGGCGACTTGCCCGGAGAGGTGCCAGGCGATCTGCGGCGATCTGCGGCGGGCCGCGGGGCGGGTTCGGCCAACTCGCGGTTCTGGGCGTATGGGTGGTCGTGAGAGTCCTTCGTCGCCGCGCGATCCCGCCGGCCGCGCTCGTCCTCGCCGGCCTCGTGGGGCTGGCGTTGGCCGGCTGCGCGGGGGCTCCGCGGACGACGGGAGGAGCGACGATGGAGTATCTCGACACCTGGCGCCGCCTGCAGGCGGAGGGGGCGCCGTTCGCGGCGGGGAGTAAGGAGGAGGCGCGGGCGATCGCGCGCTTCCAGGACGTCCTCGCCGACTTCAAGGCGCCCGGCCTCGCGGCGCGGGCCGCGGAGGTCTACGCCCCCGGCGCCTGGTTCAACGACACCCTGAAGACGGTGCGCGGGGGCGAGGCGATCGGCAACTACCTCGGCAAGACCGCGGAGGCCCTCGAGAGCGGGACGGTGGAGTTCCTCGACGTCGTGGGCTCGAACGGCGACTACTACGTGCGCTGGGAGATGCGCCTGCGCTTCGCACGGCTCGACCGGGGGACGACCCACTCCTCGGTCGGCATGTCCCACCTGCGCTTCGACCGCGGCGGCCGCGTCGTCCTCCACCAGGACTTCTGGGATCCGGTCACCGGCCTCTTCGAGCACGTGCCCGCCCTCGGCTGGCTGCTGCGGCAGGTGAAGGGGAGGATTTGACGGGCAGTCCGACCAGGTGCCAGGTGACTTGCCGACAAGGTGCCAGGCGCCTTGCGGGAAGAGCCTGCCAGGTGCGGCCTGCCAGGTGCCAGGCGCTTTTCGCCGCTGCAGGGTGCCAGGCGCTTTCCCGTCACTCTCTCTGTCAGGGCTCCGGCGGCTCGCCCCCCCCGCCGCGGGCCAGCGGGAAGGGGCTCGGCCCGGTGATGAGCCGCGCGCCGCGGTTCCAGGTGAAGTAGTTCCAGGCCCACTGCAGGAGCACGAGCAGCCGGTTCTCGAACTCGACCAGGTACATCAGGTGGACGAAGAGCCACGCGAGCCAGGCGGGATAGCCGGCGAAGCGGAGCGGGCCGAGCACCGCCACCGCCGAGCCGCGGCCGATCACCGCCATCGTGCCCTTGTCGCGATAGCGGAACGTGGAGTCCGGCTTCCGGCCCTCGACCCCCGCCCGGATCTTCGCCGCCACCCAGCGCCCCTGCTGCATCGCCACCGGGGCGATGCCCGGCAGCGGCTGCCCGTTCTCGTCGGGGCAGTGGGCGAGGTCGCCCAGCACGTGGATCTCCGGCCGGCCGGGGAGCGCGAGGTCGGGCCCCACGAGCACGCGCCCGGCGCGGTCGAGCTCCGCCCCCGCCCGGTCGCGGAGCACCGCCCCGAGCGGCGAGGCCCGCACGCCGGCGGCCCACATCACGGTCCTCGCCGCGATCCGCTCCTCCGCCCCGCCGCGCTCGAGCGTGAGCCCCCCGGCGTCGAGCGCGGTCACCCGCGTGCCGGTGAGGATCCGCACGCCGAGCCCGGCGAGCGCCGCACCGGCCTTCGCCGAGAGCTCCGGCGGATTGGGCGGCAGCACCCGGTCGGCCGCCTCCACGAGCAGGATCGACGCCTCCCGCGGGTCGATCCGCCGGAAGTCGTGGCGCAGCGTCTCGCGGGAGATCTCGGCCAGCGCCCCGGCCAGCTCGACGCCCGTGGCCCCGGCGCCGACCACGGCGAAGGTGAGCCAGGCGCGGCGGCGCGCCTCGTCGGGCTCCCGCTCGGCCGCCTCGAAGGCGAGGAAGAGACGGCGCCGGATCCCGGTGGCGTCCTCGATCGTCTTGAGCCCCGGCGCGTGCGGCGCCCAATCGTCGCGGCCGAAATAGTGGTGGGTGGCCCCGGGGGCGAGGACCAGCGTGTCGTAGGGCACCTCGCCGTCGGCGAGCACCACCCGCCGGCGGTCCGCGTCGAGGTCGACCATCTCGCCGAGGAGCACGGTGACGTTCTTCTGCCGCGCCAGCACGGCGCGCAGCGGCGAGGCGATCTGCCCTGGCGAGAGGCCGCCGGTGGCGACCTGGTAGAGGAGCGGCTGGAAGAGGTGGAAGTTGCGCCGGTCGATCAGCGTCACGTCGACCGGAGCGCGGGAGAGAGCCCGCGCGGCGTAGAGGCCGGCGAACCCGCCGCCGACGATGACGATCCGGGGGCGCGAGACTGCAGGGGGCATGGTTCATTCTACGCAGGGTCGGGGCGAGCGAATCGGAAGACAAGAGCCAGCTGGGTGGGGGGTGGCGACCAGCTCCACCGTCGCAGCCATGGGCCCACCCCCGAGGCGTCTCGACGCCCCTCGAGGTGGAAACGGCGCGCAGGTGGCTCCGCGCAAGGCCGGCCCCCCTGCCGGCCGGCCTCTGTCATGCCGTGCTCCCGTGGGGGCGCTTTGCGGCCCTGTCGTGGCCATGCTCCTGTAGGGGCGCGTCGCGACGCGCCCCTGCGGTGGCGAGGCCCGGACACTGGGTGCTGCCTCCCTCACGGCCTCCTGGCCGACCACGCCGCGGTGTCGCCGGACTCGAACCCGTCGGCGAAGAAGCCGCAGGTGGAGGTGGGGGTGGGGCGGCCCACGACCACGAGGTCGAGTCCCGACGCCTTCGCTCCGCCGCGCACGTCGAGGCCGCTCGCGTAGCAGAGGGGTGCGCTCGCGCTCGTGGCGTCGATGCGGAGGGCACCGAGCACCGCATCGGTCGCGGCGCCGGTCACGCTCACCCAGCCGGCGATCGTGGTGCTGCCCGAGCCGGTGCCGGCAATCGTCACGTCGCGGGTGATGGCGGGGCTCTCGGTGAGAGTGCCCGCCGCCACCTGGATCGGGTCGCAGGTCGGATCGGCCAGCGCGGCGGCGAGGGTGGGGTAGCCGGTCGTGGGGACGTTGCAGATGGCGGCGGCGAGAGGAGCGGCCGCCGCCAGCAGGGCGGCGAGGAGCACGCCCCGGAGCTGGCGCGGGTTTCGGAAGGGGAGGATCGCGGGCATCGCGTCACCGTCTCTCGCTCACGGCGCGGGAACGGGGAGAGCCTTCGCTCCCATGGCCTCGCCGCGGGCCGCCTCGAGGCGGCTCCGCTCTGCAGCGAGCTCCCGCGCGCGGGGGTCCTGCTCGTGCGCCTCCCAGTTCAGGCCGCGCTCCTCCGGCTGGCCGTAGCCCGCGGGGTAGAGATAACGGCCGCGCTCCCCCTCGACCTTCTCGACCTCGGTCGCGGGCGGGTGGTCGCGCACCCAGGGGTCGGCGCGCAGCGCGGTCACGGTCCAGGAGACCGCGCCGCCGGGCTCGCCGCCGGCGATGCGGAAGCGGTTCCCCGCGAGCCGCTCGGCCACGTACAGGTTCGGCTGCGGGCGGTCCAGCGCGGTGAGCTGGTAGCGCAGGTCGCGGTTGATCGCTGCGAACCAGGCGGGCATCTCGACCCAGGCCGCGCCGCTCGCGTCGAGCACGGCGTTGCCGGTGTAGAGGTTGAGCACCTCGGAGCTCTCGGCCGCGAAGTGGAGGAGGTAGCGCTGCTCGGGGTCGAGGGGGTGGTCGATCCGGAACGCCTTCGTGCCGGTGGCGGACAAGTCGCCCTCGACGTGCGTCCGGCCCACGAAGTAGCCGGCATAGCCGGACGGCGAGCTGACTTCGCCCCACACGCCGTAGGTGGTGCCGCTCCCGGCGTAGGCCTTGCCCATCACGCCGCGCCCAAAGGTGGAGGCGGTGAGGCCCTCGACGCCGTAGTTGATGCCGGTCGCCGCTTCGGCATGGCCGTACAGGGCGTGCCCGTCCGGGGAGTTGGAACGGCCCCAGACGCCGTAGGTCGTGCCGCTCGTGGCCGCCGCCCAGCCGAGAACGCCGGTGCCGCCGGTGGAGAAGGCGAAGCCGTGCACACCCGTGGTGGCCCCGGAGGCCGCATAGGCGTAGCCGCCGGCCCCCGTCCCGCCGGGCGAGCTGGAGCTGCCGACGACCCCGTGGTTCGACCCGGTCGTGGCGAGCGCAGCGCCGAAGACCCCGACGCCCTCCGTCGAGCTCGACTCCCCGCGGACGCCGACCGCCGGACTGCCGCTGGCCACTTGGTTCCAGCCGTGGACGCCTCGGCCGTCCAGGGAGTTGGACGAACCGAAGACGCCGTAGGTGAGGCCCGTCGCCGCCGAGGCGGTGCCATAGACGCCGCGCCCCTGGGTCGAGCTCGAATCGCCGTGCACCCCGTAGCTGTAGCCGCTCGCCGAGCCCGCGAGCCCCTCGAGCGCCACGCCCCCGGACTGGGAGTTCCAGGCCAGCAGCCCCCAGTTGCCTCCGCCGCTCCAGGTCTCGCCGAAGTGGTTGTGGCCCAGAGCGCTGAGGCCGCTCGCATGCAGGCCGTCGAGGGTGTCGGCGTCGGC
>JAHDVN010000117.1:0-3652 GCA_023384635.1 Thermoanaerobaculia bacterium | reverse complement strand
TTGCCGCCGTGCCAGACCGGCTGGCCGCCCACCAGGAGGGACATGCTGCCGCCGCCCGAGTTGTAGACATTGAAGGTCTGCGCGGAGGCCGACGAGCGGTCGAGGCCGCTCTCCGAGAGCCGGGTGTCGGCCTGGCCCTGCCCGGCGCCGTCGAGGACGAGGTCGGGCCCGCCCGCGAGGTTGACGGCGACGAGGCCGGCGCCGGAGGCAGAGCTCGTCTGTCCCCAGACGCCGTGCTGGTCACCGGCGACGGCCGGGTTCTCGCCGCGGATGGCGGCGGCGCCGGAGATCTCAACGGCCTCGCCGTTGCGGTGCGCGAGCGAGGCGGAGGAAGCCGGCCCGGCCTCGGCGCCGGGTCCCCGGCCGCCCTGCCAGCGGCGGAGCACGTCGAGGGCGGCGGCGACCTCTGCGTCGCTCGGCAGCGCGGAGACGGCGAAGCGGCGCGGCGGGGCCCAGGCCGCCTCGCCGCCGAGCGGGGCTCCCGCCGCGTCGAGGGCGCGGACGGTCCATGCGTATTCGCCGACCGCCAGGCACTCCGCGCGGCCCGGCGTCCAGGAGAGGCCGCGTCCGGCCACGGTGTGCCGCAGCGCGACGCGCGGCTCCTCCGGCCGCTCGAGGTCGAGGACCGCGAGCTCGTAGGCGGCGGCGCCGTCCACGGCCGCCCAGCTGAACGCGGGGCAGGGCGTCGCGATCTCGACGGCGTGGTCGAGATCGCCCGGCGAGACGGTGGCGGCCGGAGCCGGCCCGGGCTGGGCCGCGGCGGCGGCGGCGAGGAGGAGGAGGGCGACGGCGAGGGAGAGGAGGAGCGCGAGAGGGGGTGGAACGCGGGCCGATGCCATGGCGGACTCTCCCGGCCCCCGGAGATGCGGGGGCGCGGCGCCGGGGCGGGTCGCGGGCAGGGGTCTGCGGGTGGCTCGCCGGGGCGCGTGCAGCGAAACGCGCCCTTCGCGGTGCAGCTCGGGGGCTCTGAACGGCAGTATGCGCCCGGCGGCGACGCCGGGCAAGGCCAGCGGTAGCGCGAACGCAAGGCCGGCCGCCAGGGGCGGCGGCCGCTACGACGGGGGCGTGCGGCCGGGTAACGGGGACTGGGGGCCTTTTCCACACGAACGCTGGCATCGCCACCCCGGCTGCGGAAAAGGGTGCCTGTCCCCGTTTCCCCCGTTTCCCTCCTCTCTCACGGCCTCCTGGCCGACCAGGCCGCGAGGTCGCCGGATTCGAACCCGTCGGCGAAGAAGGCGCAGGTGGCGGTGGGTGTGGGCCGGCCGACGACCACCAGGTCGAAGCCGGACGCCGTCGCCCCGCCGCGCACGTCGAGGCCGCTCGCGTAGCAGAGCGGCGCGCTCGCGCCCGTGGCGTCGATGCGCAGGGCGTCGAGCTCCACGTCCGTCGCGGCGCCGGTGACGCGCACCCAACCGGCGATCGTGGTGCTGCCCGAGCCGGCGCCGGCGATCGTGACGTCGCGGGCGATGGCGGGGGATTCCGTGAACGTCCCGCCCGCCACCTGGATCGGGTCGCAGGTCGGATCGGCGAGGGCGACGGCGAGGGTCGGGTAGCCGACAGAAGGGACGTTGCAGATCGCGGCGGTGGTGGGCTGGGGAGCGAGCGCGAGCGCCAAGCCGACTCCGAAACCGGGGATCCACCGGGTAGGGAGACGTGGCATCGTCCCGGGCCTCAGTACCGGCAGCTCTGGTTCGCGCACTTGGCGACCTTGAGGTCTAGGTTGCTGCTGTCGTGGTAGCTGATGACCGGGAAGCCGTCGGTGCCGATCGCGATCGAGGTGTACGTCCCGACGTTCCCGACACTGTCGACGGTGGAGATCGTCTCGTCACCTCCGGAGCAGGCGGCATCGTTGCACTTGGCGACCTTGAGGTCGCGGTTGGTGCTGTCGTAGTAGCTGATGACGGGCAAGCCGTCCGCGCCGATCGCGATCGAGGTCTGGTCCTGGCCGGCACTGTCGACGGTGGAGATCGTCTCGTTGCCACCCGAGCAGGCGGCATCGTTGCACTTGGCGACCTTGAGGTCGCCGTTGGTGTTGTCGTAGTAGCTGATGACCGGGAAGCCGTCGGTGCCGACCGCGATCGATGTCCAGAAGCCAACCTGGCCGGCACTGTCGACGGTGGAGATCGTCTCGTCACCGCCTGAGCAGGCGGCATCGTTGCACTTGGCGACCTTGAGGTACTGGAAGATGCTGTCGTAGTAGCTGATGACCGGGAAGCCGTCGGTGCCGATCGCGATCGAGGTGTAATACCCGAGGCTCGCGGCACTGTCGACGATCGAGAGCGTCTCGTCACCGCCGGAGCAGGCGGCATCGTTGCACTTGGCGACCCTGAGGTGGTTGCCGTAGTAGCTGATGACCGGGAAGCCGTCGGTGCCGATCGCGATCGCGGTGTACGCTCCAACGCTCCCTGCGCTGTCGACGGTAGAGAGGGTCTCGTTGCCCCCGGTACATGCGGCATCGTTGCACTTGGCAACCTTGAGATCGCCGTTGGTGCTGTCGTAGTAGCTGATGACCGGGAGGCCGTCGGTGCCGATCGCGATCGCGGTGTACACTCCAACTCTCCCTGCGCCGTCGACGGTGGAGATCGTCTCGTTGCCGCCGGTGCAGGCGGCATCGTTGCACTTGGCGACCTTGAGGTCGTCGTTGGTTTCGTCGAAGTAACAGATGACCGGGAAGCCGTCGGTGCCGATCGCGATCGAGGTGTACGACCCGACGTTTCCCGTGCTGTCGACGGTCGAGACCCGGGGTGGCACGGCTGGCTCGAAGCAGACGACGCTGCCGTCGGCATTGATCCCCTGAATCGCCTGGCCGGGCCCGCAGGGGCCGGTGACGCGCGCCTGGAGCGTCGCGGCGTGCACGCCGTCGAGGGTGTCGGCGTCGAGGCCGGAGCCGTGGCCGTCGGCGGCGAGCACGATCGGCATCACCTCACTGTCGCGGGCGAGGGTGGAGGCGATGCGGGCGTCGGCGACGGTGCCCGAGGTGATCGCCGCTCCCGAGTGGACGTGGCCGACGAGCGAGACCTCGGTGTTGTCGACGTCGAGCGTCATGCCGCCGCCGAGGGAGTTCCTGAAGCTGAAGCTCTGCGGCGTGGCGGAGGGGCGGTCGAGCGCCTTCTCGGTGAGCCGGGCGTCGGCGACGCCGTGCGCGCTCCCGTCGAGCAGGAGGTCGGGACCCGCATCGAGGTTGACCGCCACCACGCCGGCGCCGGCCGCCGAGCTCGTCTGCGCATAGACGCCGTGGGCCTCGCCGGCGGTGGCGGGGTTCTCGCCGCGGATGGCGGCGGTGAAGGGGGCTTCGATCGCCTTGCCGGCGGCGTCCCGCGCCGCGCGGGGCGAGCGGGGCTCGACCGGGGAGGGAGGCGCCTGGCCGTCCTGCCAGCGGCGCAGGACCTCGAGCGCGGCGGCGATCTCCGCCGGGCCGGGGGCCCCGGGGACCCGGAAGCGGTGCGGCGTGGCCCAGCCGTCCTCGGCGCCGAGGGGCGCTCCCGCCGCGTCGAGGCCGCGCACCGTCCAGGCGAGCGTCCGCTCCGGCGGCAGGGCGTCGGCGCGGGCGGGGGTCCACGCCGCGGCGGCGCCCGGCAGGCTCCTGTGCAGGAGCAGCTCGGGGCGCTCGGGGACGGTCAGGTCGAAGACCGCCAGCTCGTGGGCCGCCGCC
>JAHDVN010000580.1 GCA_023384635.1 Thermoanaerobaculia bacterium | reverse complement strand
CGGTGCTGTGGCCGGCGGCGGCGATGCAGCGCTCTCCGGTCCAGGCCGCCACCCCGCCCTTCGCGTCGACCATCGCCACCTGCCGCACCGCGCGCTGGGTGTCAGCCTCGAGCAGCGCGTCGAGCGCCTCCTTCGCCCCTCTTCCCTCGCGCATCGCCGCGAGGCCGCGCGGCCCGTAGGCGGGCTCGACGAACGACTGGGTGGCGACCGCGCCGACCCCCGCCTCGGCCCAGGCGACCATCGCCCCGACCTGGAACCAGTGGCTCTGCACGGCGACGCCGAGGTCCCCGGTCACCGGGTCGCGGGCGACGATCGAGTAGGTGTGGGCGAGCGGGTCGGCGGCCCCGGCCGGCAGGGCCAGGGCGGCGAGCAGCACGAACGGCGCGAGCGGTCTCATCTCGGTTCCTCCCGGAAGGTCACGCCCCGAGCTTAGACCAGCGCCGCGCGGGCCGCGCTACACTCCCTCCAGACGCACCCGACGCGACAGGAGGAAGCCATGGACCGACTCGACGCCGCCGTCGCCACCGCCATCCTCGGCCTCGACACCCTCTGGGGAGGCAACGTGATGGACCCCTCGGGGACGGGCCGCTTCATCGCCGATTCCTGGTTCTCGGACGCGCCGCTGCCGGAGGCGTATACCCTCCCGGCCGCCGCCGCGGTGCGCGCCGAGGGCGGCCTCTCGGCGGCCGAGCCCGACCGGGAGGCGATCGACGCCTACCTGGCCGCGGTGGACCTGCCCGGAGCGATCGAGGAGGTCCGCGCCCACGCCTCCGCCCTCCCGGCGCTGCGCGCCGCCTACCTCCTGAACCTCGCCGACTCCTGCGGCCTGATGTGGGAGCTGGCGCTCGAGCGGCTGGGCAAGGGCGAGCCGGTGCCGTTCGCCCGCGCGGTGCTCGCCTCCTGCGGCGAGCCGCCGACTCCCTCGCATCCCCGGCCGAAGCGGGAGCGGCTGGCGACTCTCCTCGGCGCCGCGCCGGACGACCTCGTCGAGGCGGCGGACGCCTGGCGGCGCGACCGCCTCGTCTCCCGGGAGTCGATCCGTACCCTCGCCGGCGCGTTCATCGCCGAGCTCGACGCCCTCTGCCGGAAGAACCTGCTGCCGCACCTGCCGGCCCGCCTCCACGAGGTGCCGCGCGCCAACATCGAGTTCCTGCCGATCGAGGACGCCTGGTTCTCCGGCTCGATGAACTACCTCGGCCGCGCCCGCGACGAGGCCGGCCACCCGCTCTACGAGGCGACCTACGAGATCAACGCCTCGCTCGAGATCTCGGTGCCCGAGTTCGCGCAGCTGGTCAGCCACGAGGTGGTCCCCGGCCACGTCACCACCTTCGCGCTGCTCCAGCACCTCTACCACCTCGGGGAGATCGGCTTCGAGGCGACGGTGCAGACGATGAACACCC
>JAHDVN010000579.1 GCA_023384635.1 Thermoanaerobaculia bacterium | reverse complement strand
GCGGCGATGGTCGGCCGCGCGTCGGGGCGCAGGGCGTCGCCGATGCCGGCGACGCCGGCCACCCGCCCGTCCACCGCCACGAAGACCGGGCTCCGTCCCGCGGCGACGGCCGCCTCCGCGGCGCGGGCGAGCGCGGGCGGCACCGCGCAGCCGGCGTCGAACCCGGCGGCCTCGACGTGGGCCCGGTTGCCGACCCGCACCGCGCGGCCGTCGACGCGGCCGGAGATCCCCTGGCCGGGGACCTCGACGACCTCCTCGACCCGCCGCACCCGCCGCAGAGCGCGGCCGCCGGCGGCCTGGCCAGCGGCCTGGAAAGCCCGCGCCACGGCGTGCGACGACTCGGCCTCGAGCGCGCGGGCGAGCGCGAGGGCGGCGTCCTCCCCCTGCCAGCTCGCGACGGTGGCCCGCCCCGCGGTGAGAGTCCCGGTCTTGTCGAGGAGCACGGTGCCGACGTGGCGGAGCGGCTCGAGGGCGTCCGGGTTCTTGACGAAGATCCCGGCGCGGGCGCCGCGCATCAGCGACACCGAAACGGCGAGCGGCACCGAAAGGCCGAGCGCGCAGGGGCAGGCGACGACGAGCAGCGCGATCACGCGCTCGAGGGCGACGGCGGGGCCGCCGAGGGGCAGCCAGACCGCGCCGGTCGCCGCGGCGGCGGCGAGCAGGACCTGCACGAAGCGGCGGGCGAGGAGGTCGGTGGTGCGCAGCAGCGCCGGCTTCTGCGCCAGCGCCTCCTGGACGATCGCGAGCAGGGCGCCGACCCGGGTGCCCTCGCCGGCGGCGTCGACCCGCACCACGAGGCGCGCCCCGAGGTTCGTGGCGCCGGCGTGGACGGGATCCCCCTCCGCGACCCCTACCGGGGCGCTCTCGCCCGTGAGCACGGCGTTGTCGAGCGAGGAGCGGCCGGCGAGCACGACCCCGTCGACCGGCACGAGCTCCCCGGAGCGGATCTCGACCCGGTCGCCGGGGGCGAGCGCCGCGAGCGGCACCTCCACCGCCGGGGCGTCCGGCCCGTCGCCCGCCAGGCGGCGCGCGAACTCGAGGAACGCCACGCCGCGCAGGCTGTCGGCGCGCTCGAGCGCGGCGCGCTGCGCCCCGCGCTGCACCTGCCGCGCGCCGAGGAGCGCGGCCACGAGCATCGCCAGCGAGTCGAACCAGAGCGGCCCCGCGCCGCGGACGGTGTTCCAGGCGCTCGCCGCGAAGGCCGCGGCGAGCGCGATCGCGATCGGCAGGTCGATGTGGACCATGCGCGCGCGGAGCCCCGCCAGGGCGGTCTGGAAGAACGGCCGCGCCGAGTAGAGGAGGACCGGCACGGCGACGGCGAGCGAGAGCCAGCGGAAGAAGGCCTCGTACGGCGACGCCATCCCGGAGTGCTCGCCGGCGTAGAGCGCGCCGTGCAGGAACAT
>JAHDVN010000116.1 GCA_023384635.1 Thermoanaerobaculia bacterium | reverse complement strand
GCTCCTCCACCTCGACCAGGCGGGCGGCGGTGGCGGCGGCGTCCTCGCCGGACCCCGCCGCCTGCTGGGCGAGCAGGAGCCGGCCGAGGCAGCCGGCGAGCGCCGGCGGCTCGTCGAGCAGGCCGAAGCAGGCGAGGCGCAGGTCGCGCGCGGCGGCGCGGGCGTCACCGCGCGCCAGCGCCCGCTCCCCCTCGCGCAGCAGGTCGAGGTAGAACGGGTCGACCGGCCGCGCGGCGAGAACGGGCGCGGCGGCGGCGGCGACGAGGGCGAGCGCGAGGAGGGAGAGGGATCGGCTTCTCACGCGGCACCTCCCAGCGGCGGCGCGGGGGCGGCGAGCAGCGCCGCCGGCGCCTCGTCGAAGAGCTGGACGGCGCGCTCCTCCCCCCCCGCGCGGGCCACCTCGGCCCGCGCCCGGGCGAGGCCCGGCGGACGCCAGTCGACGCCGTGGGCGTCGCTCGCGACGAGCGTCGCGAGGCCCGCGTCCACGAGCTCGCGGGCGCGCTCCCGCGCCCACCGGCCCGCCTCGCCGAGGAGCGAGGCGGCGGTCACCTGGAGCCGCGCCCCCGCCTCCACGATCCGCTCCACGAGGCCGGCCTCCTCGCCGAGGAACGGCGTGTGCTCGGGGTGGGCGACGACCGGGATCCAGCCGGCGAGCCGGAGCTCGCGCGCCAGCTCGACCGGGTCCGGTCCGAGGCCCCAGGGGTCGAGCTCGAGCAGCAGCGCCCGCGAGCCGCCGAGCGGCAGCAGCTTGCCGGGTGCGTCGAGGTCGGCGAGGAGCTCGGAGTCGACGCGGATCTCCGCCCCGGCGAGGAGCTGCGGCGCCGGGCCGACCGCCGCCTGGAGCGCCGCCACCGCCGCCGCGATCCGCGCCGGGCTCACCTCGGGCCACTCGTCGCGGCGCAGGTGCGGCGTGACCACCACCGTGCCGCAGCCGTCTTCGGCCGCGAGGCGGCACATCGCCACCGCGGTCGCGAGGTCGGCGGGGCCGTCGTCGAGCCCCGGCAGGTAGTGGCCGTGCAGGTCGATCACAGCGCCGCGACCTCGCCGGGGCGTTTCTCCTCGCCGTAGCCGGCGTACGCCTGGTACTCGGCGTACCCCTTGCGGTAGGCGCCGCCGCCGATGCGGAAGCGGTTGAGCACGGCGCCGAGCACCTTCACCTCGGCCATGCGCAGGCGGTCGCGGCAGGCCTTCGCCTCCTGGCGCTGCACGCGCCCGGCGCAGGCGGTGAGCACCACGCCGTCGGCCATCGAGCCGAGGATCGTGGCGTCGGTCACTGCCAGCGCCGGCGCCGAGTCGACCACCACGTAGTCGAAGCGCAGGCGCAGCAGCCGCATGAGGTCGCGCATCCGCTCCGAGGAGAGGAGCTCGGAGGGGTTCGGCGGGGCGGGGCCCGAGGGGGTGAGGTAGAGGTTCGGGACCTCGGTGCGGAGCAGGATCTGCTCCGGCCCGGCCGAGCCGGTCAGGTGGTTGACCAGGCCGGTGCGGTTCGACATCCCGAAGACCTCGTGCAGGCGCGGCTTGCGCAGGTCGCCGTCGAGCAGCAGCACGCTCTTGCCGAGCTGGGCGAGCACGATGGCGAGGTTGCTCGCGGTAGAGGTCTTCCCCTCGCCGGGGATCGAGGAGGTGATGACGACCACCTTGAGCTCCGAGGCGGTGGAGAGGAGCAGCGCGGTGCGCAGCGCGCGGTAGGCCTCGGCCACCGGCATGCGCGGGCGCAGGTGCGGGAGGAGCTCGATCTTCGTCGCCTCGCCGTTCGCGCCCCTGCCCTTCCTCCCGTGCGACTTCGACCGCTTCTCGCCGTAGCCGTAGCCGTAGCCGTACCCGTAGCCGTAGCCGTAGCGGCCGAGGAGGCCGTAGCCCTTGCCGCCGGCGGCGACGTCGGGGATGACCGCCAGCACCGGCACCCCGAGCTGGCGCTCGACCTCCTCGCTCGTCTTGACCGTGCGGTCCATGTAGTGGAGGAGGAGCACGAGGCCGAAACCGAGCATGAGGCCGACGCCGCCGGAGAGGGTGACGTTGCGCCGCAGCGAGGGGCGGAACGGCCCGCCCGGCACCAGCGCGCGGTCGACGACGCGGACGTTCGACTCGCGGGTGGCCTGCAGGCGCGAGGAGACGTCGGTCTCCGACTGCTTGCGCAGCATCTCGTCGAGCAGCTGCCGGCGGGTGTCGATCTCGAGGCGGAGGTTGTTGTACTCGATCGAGGCGGAGTTGACCTCGCGGTTCTCGACCTTGAGGGCGTTGATCTCGGCCGAGAGCGCCTGCTCGCGCCGCAGCGCCCCCTGGTACTCCGAGCGCGCCGCCTCGCGCGCCTTGGCGAGCGCCTCGCGCGCGGCGGGCAGCAGGTTGCGGCGCGCCTGGTCGATCCGGCCCTTGAGCTCGACCATCGCCGGCCACTCCGGCTTGAAGGTGGAGAGCTTGGTGGCGTAGTCGCGCTCCATCGACACCACCTCGCCGCGCAGCTGCACGACGATCGGGTCGTCGAGGATCTCGGCCGCGATCTCCGGCGTGGCGACCTCGAGCTCCTTGAGCGCGGCGCCCTTGCCGATGCGCTCCGAGACGGCCGAGGTGTAGTCGGTGTTGAGCGCCTGCAGGCGGGAGAGGACGACGTTGCCGCCGGTGTCCAGGGTGACGATGTCGGCCCGCTTGCTGTAGGCGAGGGCCTGGTTCTCCTTGTCCTGGATCTCCTGCTTGAGGGTCTCGATCTGGGCGCCGAGGAAGACGGAGGTCTTGCCGGCCAGGTTCGAGCGGTTCTCGATCCCCCAGTCGATGTAGGTCTCGGCGAGGCCGTTGGCGATGCGCGCCGCGAGGTCGGGGTTGGTCGAGCGGTAGGAGATGTCGACCATCTGCGTCTGCCCGACCGGCTTGACCTCGAGCCCGCCGAGGAGCCGCCCGGCCAGCCCCGCGAGCGCCGCCTGGTCGGCCGCGGCCGAGCCGCCGCCGGTGTCGCCCGCGAGCGCGGCGCGCGCCGGGTTGAAGGCCGGGTCCTGGTCGAGGCGCAGGTTCTGCACCGTGCGCTCGGCGAGGCCGCGGCTCTGCAGCAGCCGGTACTGCGTGGGGTAGAACTCCATCGAGTAGTAGTTCTCCCACGCCGCCTCGATCGCCGACTGCACCGGGATGGAGAGCCGGCGCTCGATGAGGATCGTGGTCGTGGCCCGGTACTCCTTCGGCGTCACGAGGTAGGAGAGGACGCCGCCGGCCACCGCCAGCAGCGCGATCAGCGCGATGAGCTGCCAGCGGTCGGTGAAGATCTTCACGTAGTCGGCGAGGTGGAACTCCGACTCGGGCTCGAAGAGCTCGCGCGGCGGCTCGAGCATCCCCTGGGGAGAGAACGGCTGGCTCAGAAGAACGCCTCCTTGACGACGATGACGTCGCCGTCCTGCAGCTCGGGGTCGGGATCGCGCCCGGAGAGCACGCGCTTGAAGTTCGCCTTGATCTCGGAGGTGCGGCCGTCCGGCTCCTTGCGCTTGATGAGGATCTCGCTCGAGGCGCGGTCGGTGAGGCCGCCGGCGCGCGCCACGGCGACGAGCAGCGAGGCGCGGTCGACCGAGCGCAGGCTCACCGCCCCCTTGGTCGCCACCTCGCCGAGGAAGTAGACGGTGAGGCTGGCGGCGGCCGGGACGTTGACGAGGTCGTTGGCGAAGATGGGGATGTTGACCCTCGGGTCGGCCTTGACCAGAAGGTCGTCGACCCGGATCGTGATCTGGTCGGAGAGGCCGTTCTCGGCGCGGCGGACCACGTGCACCACGCCGCCGTGCTCGCCGGCCAGCCCGCCCGCGGCGGTGAGCGCCTCGAGGAGCGTCCAGCGGCCGGAGAAGGCGAGGTTGCCCGGGCTGCGGACGGCGCCGATGACCACGATCGGGCGGGAGCGGAACTCGAGCACCTCGACCTCGACGGTGGCCTGCTGGAAGTACTTCTCCTCGAGCAGCGAACGGAGCCGCGCCGCGAACTCCCGGGCGGTGAGCCCCACGGCCGAGACGGCGCCCACCCGCGGCAGGTCGATGGTGCCGTCGTCGGCTACCCGGCGCTCGACGTTGAGCTCGGAGGCCTCGAGCACCTTCACCCCGAGGACGTCCTTCGGCCCGATCCGGTAGCCGGAGGCGAACGTCTGCCCCCCGGCGGGGAGCGCCGAGACGAGCAGAGACAGCACGATCCAGAGGACTGGGAGTCCCCGAGGCGGTCGCATCGGCGGCATTATAGGCCGGCCGGGCGGGCGGCTGGGAAATACGGTGACAGTTTACTTATATCGGCGGGGAGAGCTGCGGGGCCGAAAGCGCGAGCGGATATAAGTAAACTGTCACCGTATTTCCCTTCTCCCCCTCCCTAGTACCAGGGACCCTGGCTCTTGGTACCGAAGGTGAGGCCGCCGGCGATCTGGCGGTCGCGGCGATCGGCGCCGGGGAGGTTGGAGTCGTACTCGACGGTGCGGTAGCCGGCGTAGAGGCGCAGGCCGCGGCCGAGCTCGAGGCCGGCGGTGGCGCCCCAGGCGGTCAGGTCGTCGAGCCGGCCGGTCGCCTCGCCGGCACCGGTGCGGAACTCCTGCTCGCCGGTCTCGAAGAAGCCGGTGAGCGAGGTCCTGCGCCCGAGCGAGAGGCTGAGCGAGGCGCCGATCCGCTCGTCGAGGGCGTGGGTGCTCGAGAGATCTAGGGTGTAGGCGAGGTCCCGCTGCGCGTAGAGGACGGGCGAGAACCGGCGCCCGGTGCCGAGTCCGAGCTGCACGCGGTAGGTGGAGCCGTCGAAGCTGCCGAAGGTCGAGCCGCTCTGGCTCTCGATCTCCCGCTCGGCGTAGGCCGCGCTGACCGTGAAGCGCGGCCCCTGGTAGCTCAGGTCGGCGAGGTAGGCCGTCCCCTCGTTCGAACGGTCGCGCTGGGAGACGAAGTCGGTCGTGCTCTCCTCGTAGCCGAGCAGCACCGTCATGCCGCCGCGCAGCCGGTAGCCGACGCGGGCGTCGACCCGCTGCTCGTCGCGGTCGAGCTGCTCGAAGAGCGCCGTCCCCTGCTCCTCGGGCTCGAGCACCCGGCTGCGCGTCTCGCCGCCGCCGAGGCGCAGGAAGAGGCCGCGCCCGAGCTGGAGGTCGAAGTCGCCGCGCAGCTGATCCACCCGGCTCGGCGCGCGGCGGAGCGACTCGGCGGTGAAGAGCTCCTGGCTCTCGGCGCGGGTGGCGGTGACCTCCATCCCGAGCCGGCCGGCCTCGCCGAAGAGGCCGACGCCGTACTGGCCGAGCGTGGTGCGGCGCTCGTCGCGGTCGGCCCAGTAGACGTAGTCGAGCTTGCCGTGGGCGGCGAGGATGAGGCGGCTGCCGGCGCGCAGATAGGCGCGCAGGCCCGCCCCGACCATGGCCGAGAAGTCCCCCTCGAGCTTCGTCGAGCCGTCGGGCTGGATCTCGTCCTCGTAGAAATAGCCGGCGTCGGAGAGGGTGACCCAGGGCTCGAGGCGGAGCCTCCCGCTCCCCCAGCGCGCCTCCCGCATCGCCTCCTCCACCCGCTCCTTGCGGTCGGAGGGCAACTCGGCCAGACTGCCGGGCACCGTGTACTGCGCCACGAGCACGGCCGGCGCCGCGAGGAGCGCGAGCGCCAGGACGGGGAAGATGGAACGGGAAAAGGGCCGCTGCGGCATCGTTGCCTCCCGCGGCCGCTCGGCGACCGCCTCTCCGGTGGACCGCCGCGGATGATACGACAGCGCCTCCCCGACGATGCCGCCGGCGCGCTCCTCGCGGGCGCGCTCGCCCTCCTCCTGGCGCTGGCGCCCCTGCCCTTCGGCGGGGTGACCCGAACGGCTTCGCTCGCCCTGGCGCTCGCCGGCTTCGCCCTCGCGGCGCTGGCGGTGGCGGCGGCGCCCTCGCTCGCCCCCCTCCGGTTGGTCCGGGTGCCGGCACTCGCGCTCGTCGCGCTCGCCGCCCTCGGCCTGCTCCAGGCGCTCCCCTGGCCCGCCGGGGTGGCGACCGCGCTCTCCCCCGCGCACCTGCGGGCGGCGGCGGAGTCGGGGGCCCTCGTCGGTGGCGAGGCCCCGGCGCGCCTCGCGCTCTCGCTCGACCCGGCGGCGACCCGCCGCGTCGCCCTCTGGCTCCTCGCGCTGGCCGGGCTCCTCGTGGCCGCGGCGCTCGCGGGGGAGAGCCGCGCGCGGCGGCGGTGGCTTCTCTGGGGGCTGCTCGCGGGGGCGGTCTTCCAGGTGATCTTCGGGGCGCAGCACTGGTTCGCGCGGGCGGGCGAGATCTGGGGGATCCCGGTGCCGGGGGACGCCGGGCGCCTGCGCGGCACCTACGTGAACTCGGACCACCTGGCGCTCTACCTCGAGCTCGCGCTCGCCGCCTGCTTCGCCTGGGCCTACCGGACACTCCGGCGGCTCGACCGGGAGCAGGCGCTGGAGGCGCGCCTCGCCCGGCTCGCCGGGCCGCTCTTCGCCTGGCTGCTGCTCTTCGCCGGCCTCGCCTTCACCGGTTCGCGCGCCGGGATCGCGGCGGCGGTGGGGGCGACGGCGCTCCAGGGGGCGCTCTTGCTGCGCCGCGTGCCCGGGCGGCGCTGGCTGCCGCTCACGGCGCTGGCTCTCGTCGGCATGGGGCTCGCTTTCGCGGCGGCGATCGGCTTCGAGCAGGCGTTCGGGCGGATCCTCGGCACCTCGGGCTACGAGCTCACCTGGAACGCGCGCAGCGAGGCGTACGTCGCGGCCTTCGGGCTCGTCCCCGACTACCTCTGGCTCGGGGCCGGGCTCGGGGCGTTCCGCGAGGCGTTCGCACCGGTGCAGCCGCCGGAGATCGAGCTCGTGTGGCGACACCTGCACAACGACTGGCTGGAGCTGCTGCTGACGGCGGGTGTCCTCGGCCTCGCGGCGGCGATCGCGGGGCTCCTCGCGCTGGTGCGCCGCCTCGCGGCCGTGCTGCGCACCGGCCACCGCGGCGAGGACCGCGGCGCGGCGCTCGCCGCGCTCGGAGCGCTGGCGGCGGTGGGGCTCCACTCGCTCCTCGATTTCGGCCTCACGATGCCGGCCAACGCCGCGGCGCTGGCGGTGGTCGTCGGCGCCGCCTGCGCCGCCCGCGCAGAAGACCGGTGACAGTTTACTTATATCGCCCCGGCCGGCCCCGCGCCCCGAGTCTGCTCCCAATCCTCTGAGCCTCCGGGAGCCCACCTGCCAGCCGGGTGCCAGATCCTGGCCACGGAACGCGTCTACTCCCCGAGAGGCCATGGCCAGGATTCCGCGCGTCGTCGTGCCCGGCGTTCCCCACCACGTGACCCAGCGCGGGGCGCGGCGGATGCAGGTCTTCTTCGACGCATCGGATTACGATCTCTACCGGGACCTCTTGGGAGAGCAGACGGACAGGCTGGGGGTTGCGATCTGGGCCTACTGCCTGATGCCGAACCACGTCCACCTGGTGGCCGTCCCCACGGAGGCGACTTCGCTGGCGCGCGCCCTCTCGGAGGCCCACCGGCGCTACGCGTTCCTTCTGAACAAGCGCCACGGGTGGCGCGGGCACCTCTGGCAGGAGCGGTTCTGGTCGTTCCCTCTCGACGAGCGCCATCTCCGCTCCGTGGCGCGCTACGTGCTCCTCAATCCCGTCCGGGCGGGACTGGTCGACCGGGCTGCCGACTGGTCCCACTCGAGCGCACGGGCAAGCCTCTTCGGCAGAGCGGATCCCCTCGTCGATGCGAAGGAGCTCGAGGCGCGCCTCGGCGAGATCGGGCCCCTCCTCGAAGAGTGGGACGGCGAGGCTGACGCCGAGATCGTGCGGCGGCACTCGGCCACAGGCCGCCCCCTGGGCGACGAGGAGTTCGTCGTCTCCCTGGAGGAGCGGCTCGGTCGTCCGCTCAAGAAGGGCAAGCCGGGCAGGAAAACCGCGTAGCGCCGGCCGGTCCGCACACCGAACGGATGCTGCGGGGCTTTGGAGCTACCGGGGCCAGCGCGCTGGTTGCGCGGCTCCCCATCCCTCGGGGAGAACAACCCGGACTCGATCGCAGTGAAGTGTTCCCTGCGAAAAAGAAGAGCGCGGACCGAGAGGCCCGCGCGGGAGGAGCCTCAACGAAGTGTCGCGGATCGATATAAGTAAACTGTCACCAGAAAGAGGAAGGGAAAGGGCCGGCCGCGTTGCCGCGGGCCGGCCCTCTTGGACTCCCCGATCGCTCGGGGCGTCGCTGGTGCTCAGGTCACTGGCAGATCGTCGAGTCGTAGAGCGGACCCTGGTCGATGCAGGTCGCGCCCGGGCGCTGGTCGTGGGGGACGCAGACCGGCACCGAGCCGCTGCAGGTGCCGCCCTCGGCGTCGGTGGCGGTGAAGTTGATGTGGTAGACGCGGCCGTCGCCCGGCAGGCGCGGCGTGCCGGCGCGCTCGGCGCGCACCCAGGCGGTGTCGGTGCCGATGCCCTCGCCGTCCACGCAGGTGTTGCCGCTGCCCGGGGTGAGGGTCGGCTCGTCCTGGAAGATGCTGTCGATCGTGATGTCCACGAGCCCGCCCTCGGGGTCGGTGACGCCCTCGACGTTCACGGCGCGGAACTTGTGGTTCGGCGGCCAGATCTGGTCGACGGAAGCGGCGGCGTTGTCGCAGACCGGCGGCTCGTCGAAGGTGCAGGGCAGCTCGCCCGTGGAGAGGAAGCGCAGCGCCTCGCCCTCGTCGGCGAAGTCGGCCTTCACCTCGATGTCGAGGAAGGAGACGATGTGGCGGTCGCGCGCGCGGATCGCGAAGACGTTCTCGCCGTTGACGAGCGCCTCGTTCGGGACGTTGAACACCAGCTTGTCGAAGGCGGCGCAGTACTCGGTCATGCAGAGGCCGTCGGGGCTGATCACCGGGCAGGCCACCGGCACCGCCGGCACGCCGTTGACCCAGACGCGGGCATCGTTGTCGATCGCGAGCGCGACGCGCACGTTCGAGATCCGGTCGCAGAGGCGGAGGTTGAAACGCACGAGGATGTCGGTGTCGGTCGGCTCCCAGATCGTCTGCAGATACTCGAAGAGGCCACAACCGTTGCTGCTGGTGCTCGCAAACGGTGCGGCGCCCTCCTGGAAACCGGCGAGCAGCGCGTCGAATCCCGGAGCCTCGAAGCCCGGCTCGGCCTCGCGCGCCACGATCTTGTAGAGGTAGCCCTCGACCGCCGGACGGCCCTCCATGAGCTCCTTGGCGCTGTACGGCACCAGCGTGTACTCGGTCGCGACCAGCGGCGCGGCGGCCAGCAGGACGACTGCGGCCAGGGCCGCGAGGGCGGTGCGGAATCTCGGGGTATGCATGCTCGGTCTCCTCCGTCTTTCGTTTCGGATGGTCGCCGGGCCGGCCCTGCGACGGCCTCTCTCCCGGAGTTCGCGGCGCAGAATCTCGCGGCGACGTCAGGAGAGCGTCAGGAAGGAAGCGGCTAGACTCGCGCCGCGATGCCGAACCGGAAGCTCTCGCGCGGCGAGAACCCGAGCGCTCCGCTCGCTTTGCCGGGCCCCCCGGAGATCGAGGTGCGCCTGCTCGGCGGCTTCGAGGTCACGCGCGGCGGCGCGCCGGTGGACGGCTTCGAGTCGGCCAAGGCGCGCGCCGTGCTCGCCTATCTGGCACTGACCCGCGCCGTGCCCACCACCCGCGAGCGGCTCGCCGGACTCTTCTGGCCCGAGCAGGAGGAGGGGCGCGCGCGGCGCAACCTCCGGCAGGTGATCTACAACCTGCGCGGGGCGCTCGGCGACCGCGCCGGCCAGATCCTCGCTGCGCGCACCCACGAGGTGCGCCTGGTGGCGCGCGGCGTCTGGGTGGACGCGGAGGAGTTCGCCGCCGCCGCGCAGCCGGCGCTCGCGGCGGGGGACGCCGCGGGCCTCGCCGCGGCCATGGCGCTCTACCGCGGCGAGCTGTTGCACGGCCTGTTCGTCAAGCAGAGCGACCTCTTCGAGGAGTGGCTGCAGGGGGAGCGGGAGCGCCTGCGCGAGCTCGCGGGCCGCGCGCTCGCGCGGCTCGCGGCGCTGCGCGAAGAGCGCGGCGAGACCGAGGCGGGGATCTCCGCCGCGCGGCGCCTGCTCGAGATCGAGCCGCTCTCGGAGGCCGGACACCGCCGCCTGATGCGTCTTTTCGCGCGCTCGGGGCGGCGCACGCGCG
>JAHDVN010000115.1:313-10050 GCA_023384635.1 Thermoanaerobaculia bacterium | reverse complement strand
AGGGGAGCGCGGCCTCGCGCGCGGCGCCGGCGAGCAGCCAGCCGCCGGAGGCCCAGGCGAAGGCGAGCGCCCCTATCGCAGGCAGGCTCGCAGGCAGGCTCGCAGGCAGGCTCGCGGGCAGGCGCCGCCTCGTTCCGCTCCGCTCGCTCCCCGCGCGCTGCATCGAGTTCGCCACCTCCCGCCCCGGGCGTTGCCCGCCGGCCCCGATCGTGGCGCAGCTCCGGTCCGGATGCAAGCCGCCGCGCCTTGCTGGCCCCGGGGGGTTCGTCTAGACTGCCGGCGGAGCATCCGCAGGAGGCCTGGCCGCCGTGCAGCCCTCGAAGGTCCTCGCCGTCGACGACTCCGCCCTCATGCACCGGATGTACGAGCTCGTCCTCGGCGGCGTGCCGCTGCTGCACGCGCGCGACGGCGACGAGGCGCTCGCGGTGCTCGACGCGAACCCGGACGTCGACCTCCTGCTCCTCGACATCAACATGCCGCGGATGAACGGCTTCGAGGTGCTCGCCGCCCTCGGCGAGCGGGGCCTCGTGCCCGGCTTGCCGGTGATCGTGGTCACCACGGAGGGGCGCGAGGCGGAGGCGGCGCGGGGGCTGGCGGCGGGCGCGGCGGCCTACCTCACCAAGCCGTTCCGCGGCGAGGTGGTGCGCGCCGCGATCGCCGAGCTGCCGCAGCCGGAGGCGCGGTGAGCGGCGGACGCGAGGGCTCCGCCCCCCCGCACGAGGCGCTGGTCGAGCAGCTGCGCGAGGCGCTCGGCAAGGCGAGCGAGCTGGTGGCGACCCTCTCGGGGACGCTCGCCGTCGCCGCGCGCGAGGCGCACGTCGCGCCGCCGGAGCCGGAGCTGGAGGTCGACGCGCACCGCGCCCTGGACGCCGCGCGGGACGACGTGCAGGAGCTCTCGGAGCGGCTGGTGGAGACGGAGCACCAGCTCGACCGCCTGATGGGGCTCTACGTCGCGACCTACCAGCTCCACGCCTTCCTCGAGCCCGAGCAGGTGCAGGAGGCGATCGCCGACATCGCCGTGAACCTCCTCGGCGCCGAGCGGTTCGCGCTGCTGCTGCGGCGCGAGGGCGGAGCGCCGTGCGAGATCGCCCACGCCACGCCGGGGCTCGGCGAGTCGGCCCCGGGCTTCGCGGGCGCGGTCTACGCCGGGGGCGATCCGCTGGTCGACGCCACCCTGGGCGACGGCCTGCTGCGGCTCGGGCCCGCTGCGGGCTCGGCGGCGGTGGCGGCGGTGCCGCTCAAGATCCAGGAGCAGATCGTCGGCGCGCTGGTGGTGGTCAAGCTGTTCGAGCACCGGCCGGCGCTCGGGACCGAGGACCGCGACCTCCTCGACCTGCTCTCGGCGCACGCGGCCTCGGCGCTCTTCGCGGCGCGTCTCTTCGCGGCCAAGGACCGGAAGCTGCGCACTCTCGAGAGCCTCGTCCGCCTCGCCCGCCAGGACTGACGGCGGGCGGCGATCCTGCCGCGCTCCAGAGCTGTCGCTAGGGCTGCGCGTCGCGCTCGCGGCGGCTCGACCGGCGCGCCAGGTCGGCGGCGAAGGCGAGCGCCGCGAGCACCGCGGCGTGGGTGAGGGTGGGGTAGCTGCGCAGCAGGGTCTCGACCGAGACGCCGGCGGCGAGGTTGTCGAGCACCACCGCCACCGGCAGCCCGGTGCCGCGGATGCGGGCGAGCCCGCCGGCCTGCTCGATCAGCTCCATCCAGCGCATGGCCCCACCTCCTCCCTCGCCGCTTCATACGGAGCGGGCGGCGGGGGCGTTGGGGAGCGCGGTCAGTCGCGCGGGACGATGGCGCCGAGCACCGCGCCGCCGAGCAGCGCGTCGATCATCCCGACCCCGCCCCAGCACCAGGCGAGGTGGTAGGGGAAGCCCTCGAGCACCAGCGGGTTGTAGAAGCCGGCGAAGAAGGTCGCCAGCCCGAAGAAGAAGCCGAACGCGGCGCCCCCCTTCCAGCCCGCGGCCCAGCTGCGGCGCGTCTTCGCGAAGAGGATCGCGACGCAGATGCCGATCGAGATCGAGACGAAGGCGAACCAGCCCGGGTTCGCCGCCGTCTGCGTGAAGACCGGGTACTTGGCGTACGCCGGGCCGAGGATCAGCCCGTGCTGCACGAAATCGGCCAGGAAGGTGACGATGCCCGCGACGATGCCGCCGCCGATGATCCGACCCCAGCTCATGGTTCCTCCTCGTGCCGCGCCCGCGGCGGTGGTTGTGCGATGACAGCGGAACGCTAGCGCCGCGCTCTCCGGCGCGCACGCCGCGGAGCGGCACTGCGGAGCGCGCAGGTCGCCCGTCCGCTGCTCCCGGGTCGCCGCCGCCGCGCCGCGAGCTCAGGGCTGCGCGGCCGGGGCCAGGTGCCACTGGTCGCGGGGCACGACCTTGGGCTGCTCGGGATCCCCCTCGTAGGCGGGGGTCATGATCTGGACCCCGTGCTCGTTGAAGACGTCGAGGATGTTGGCGTGGAGCGCGCTGTAGAGCGGCCCCATCCGCTGCGGCTGGTCGCAGTAGGCGTTGATCTCGTAGGTGATGCAGAAGTCGCCGAGCCCGGTCTGGAAGACGAACGGCGCCGGCGCCGCGAGCAGTCCCGGCGTGCGCCGCGCCGCCTCGAGGAGCATCGCCTCGACCTGCCGCCAGGGGGTCTCGTAGCCGATCCCCACCGTGGTGTGGAGGATGAGGCCCTGGTCCTTGGCGAGGGTGCTGTAGTTGACCACCTCGCTGGCGAGGATCTGCGAGTTGGGCACCACCACCTCCTCGTTCTTCGGCGTGCGCAGGTGGGTGACCTGCAGGCGCACGTTGGTGACGTCGCCCACGAGGCCGGCGATCTTCACGCGGTCCCCCACGCGGAAGGCGCGGCGGTAGGTCATGGTGTAGCCGGCAACGACGTTCGAGATCGCCGAGGTCGAGCCGAGCGAGAAGACGACGCCGAGGAAGAGCGAGACCCCCTTGAAGGCGGCCGAGGAGGAGCCCGGGATGTACGGGTAGGCGACGACCAGGGCGAACGCGACCACGGCGACGCGCACCAGCTTGTAGGTCGGGTCCGCCCAGTCGGGGTCGAACCCCTCGAGTTGCACCTCGCCCCGTCCGACGGCGCCGAAGAAGAGCCGGAGCAGCTGCAGCGTCCAGCGCGCGAGGAAGTAGAGGACGAGCAGGAAGAGCAGGTCGGGGATCTTCTGCACGAGGCCGCGGCCGAGCGCGCCGAGGGGCGCCAGCGCCCACTCGTCGAGCCGGTGGCCGAGGCCGCGGGTCCAGGGGAGCAGGGTGAGGAGGTAGCGCAGGTAGAGGTAGCCGACCAGCAGCAGGGCGAGGGTGCGCGCCAGGGCGAGCGCGGAGCGCAGGAGGTGCCAGAGGCGCTCGGCACGCAGCAGCTCGAACGACTGGATGGTCACGGACTGGATCCGCTCCCGGTAGCGCCGCTGGAAGCGGCGGCCGAGAAGGCGGGCTCCGCGCACGACGCCGGCGAAGAGGAGCGCCGCGGCGAGGGTGGCGGCGCCGGCACGCCAGGCCGAGGCGAGCAGCGCATCGGGGCTCCGCGCCGCGCGGTAGCCGGCGATCGCGCGCCGGATCAGGTGGAGCCGCGCCTCGGCGACCTGCTCGCGCCGCACCCCTTCCAGCTCGGCGTCGTCGTCGCTCACGAGGAGGATCCGCTCCTCGCCGGCGACGAGCCGGGTGTCGACCTCGGTCTCGACGATCCGGAGCGTCGCGGGGTCGAACGCGGAATCGCCGGCGAGCCGCCGGATCCGCTCCGCGACCCCCGCGGCGCGCTCGGCGGCCGGGAACGAGGAGAAGCCGCGCACCCGGAAGAGGACCGCGCCGTCGACGACCACCGGGGCGCTCTCGACCCGGGTGTCGCCGTCGGAGAGCACGGGGGCCGGCGGTTCTCCCGCGGCGGCGAGCGGGGCGGCCGCGGCGAGGGCGGCGAGGAGGAGGACGAAGGGGGGCGGCAGGCGGCGACGGGTCATGTCGGGGCTCCTCGGCGCGGATTCTGAGGCCGATGCGGGTCGTAGAGAGCCTACGGCCCGGCGCCCCGTTCGGACGAGTGCCTAGGCGTCGAGCCGCACGAAGGTCCGCGCGGCGAGCCCCTCCTGCTCGCCCCGCGAGAGGTGGGCGAGGCGGGCGCCGAGGTGGGCGAGCAGGAGCAGCGCGCCGAGGAGGCCCGCCGCGACGAGGAGCCGGGCGCGCAGGCGGGCGAGGGTCGCCGGGGCCGGTGCGGGCGGGGCGGCGAGGACCGGCAGCAGCGGGCGGCGGTCTCGCCGCGCCGGGGCCGGGCGGCCGGCGAGGCGGCCGAGCGCGCGGCGCAGCCGGCGCAGCGGCTGCTCGATGGCGTCGACCGGGCAGAGCCAGGCGCAGAACGGGCGCCGCACCGCGAGCGCGAGGGCGAGCACGACGGCCAGCGCAGCGATCTGGAAGCCGCTCCCCTCCAGGCGGAAGAGGGTCGCGAACGGCTCGTAGCTCGCCGCCCCGGGGGCGCGGTGGAGGAGGCCGAGGAGGACCGCGAGCCAGAGCAGGAGGCGCTTGACCCAGAGGAAGAGGAGCGCTGCCGGGGGGCGGCGGCGGAGCGCGCCGGTCGCGCTGCCGAGGAGATCCTGCGCCGCCCCGAACGGGCAGAGCCAGGGGCAGTAGGGGCTGCGGCCGGCGCGGGAGAAGGTGAGGAGCACGACGGCGAGGAGGAGGTACCAGTAGAGGTTCGCCGCGAGCGGCGGGAGCACGCCGGTCGCGAGGCGGAGGGGGAAGGCGATGGTCCACGGCGCGGCGAAGAGGAGGCCGAGCAGGGCGAGGCTCGCGGCGAGCACCGCCGCGCGCAGCCGGCGCCTTGCCCGGGCGCCGATCCGCCGGCGGTTCTGCGCCGCCGCGGCGACGGCGGCGAGCGCGAGCAGGGCGACCTCCGGCGCGCCGAAGCGGGGGCCGCGGCCCTCGGCCGCGGCGTCCGGCAGGCGCGCCGCGATCTCCCGGCCGGCCTCCTCGACGGCGCGGGCGAGGGCCGCGGAGGAGGCGGTGGCGCCGGTCACCGCCTGGTAGTCGGACCCGGGGCGCAGCGGCGCCGCCGCGCTCCGCCCGAGAAGAGGGGCGAGCAGCGCCCGCACCCGCGGCAGCAGCTCGGGCGTGTCGCGGTACTCGACGAGGGCGAGGCCGCGGAGGCGGCCGTCGGCGGAGGCGGCGACCGCGAGCGTCACCGGTCCGCTGTAGCCGGGGGCGCTGCCAGTGGCGACGTAGCCGAGGAGCGCGCCGCCCCGGTGGGCGGAGAGGACGCCGCCGCCCTCGGGCCGCGCGGTGGCGCCGGGCCAGGCGCGGGCGGCGAACGCCGCGAGGTCGGGCCCGGCGCGCCGGGAGCCGGCCCAGCCGGCGAGAGCCCAGGTGACGAGGCAGAAGAAGAGGAACGGGAGCCCCAGGCGGTGAGAGAGCGCGCGCGCATCGAGTCGGCGTCGCGGCATGCCCCTCACTCCGCGCGGAGCGCCTCGACCGGGTCGAGGGCGGCGGCGCGCCGGGCGGGGGCGACGCCGGCGACGAGGCCCGTGGCGAGGCTGACGGCGAGACCGGCCGCGACGAAGAGGAGCGGCGTCTCGACCGGGAGCCCCGGCACGGCCAGGCGCAGCGCCGCCCCGCCCCCCAGGCCGAGGGCGACGCCGAAGGCGCCGCCCAGCGTCGAGAGCGCCGCCGCCTCGAGCAGGAAGAGCCGCTGCACCTGCCCGCGGGTGGCGCCGAGCGAGCGCACGAGGCCGATCTCGCTCGTCCGCTCGCCGACCGCGATCCACATCATGGTGAGGATGCCGGTGGCGCCGACCAGCAGCGAGATGCCGGCGATCGCGCCGATCGCCATGGTGATCACGTCCATCACGTTGCCGAAGACCTCGAGCATCGCCTCCTGGCTGGTGACGGTGAAGTCCTCCTCGCCGTGCCGCTCGGTGAGCAGCGCGCGCACCGCCTCCTCGACCCGCCGCGCGTCGCCGGCGCGGCTGTAGATGAGGTCGATCTCGAAGAGCTCGTCGAGGTTGAAGAGGGTCATCGCCGAGGCCACCGGGACGTAGGCGACGTCGTCGATGTCGAAGCCCATCATCTGTCCCTTCGGCTCCATCACGCCGACCACCCGGAAGCGCCCGCCGGCGATCCGCACCCACTCCCCGAGCGGGCTCGCCTCGCCGAAGAGCTCGCGCGCCAGCTTCGGCCCGAGCACCGTGTACGGACCGCCGCGCCGCGGGTCGCCCGCGGGCCAGAAGGAGCCCTGCCGGGCGCCGAAGCGGTAGAGGGTCGCGATCTCGGGCGTGGCGCCGAAGACCGGCACGCTGCGCCCGCGCTCGCCCGCCGCGACGCGCGCGCTGCCCATCGCGAACGGCACCACCGTCTCGACGCCCGGGATCCGGCGCAGCGCCTCCGCGTCGTCGATCGTGAGCTTGCGCGTCGTCCCCCCGAGCACGCCGGGGATGCCGAGGGTCTTCGTCTTGCCCGGATTGATGCCGAGGATGTTGGTGCCGAACTGCGTGCTCTGGGCGACGATGTAGGCGCGCGTGCCCTCGCCGATCGAGGTGAGGAGGATCACCGCCGCGACGCCGATCGCGATCCACAGCATCGAGAGGATAGAGCGCAGGAGGTGGGAGCGCAGGGCGCCGAGGGCGAGGGGGAGGAGCTCGGTCACCGCCCTACCTCCCGGCCAGCGCCGCCACCGGGTCGAGGCGGGTGGCGCGGCGCGCCGGCAGCACGCCGAAGAGCGCGCCCACCGCGACCGAGAGCGCCAGCGCCGCGGCGACCGCCCAGGCCGGCGGCGCCGCGGGGAGCGCCGGGAAGAGCGCCACCAGGCCGCGCACCGCTCCCCAGCCCGCGGCGAGACCCAGGAGCCCGCCGGCGGTCGAGAGCAGGATCGCCTCGGCGAGGAAGGCGGCGAGGATCTGGCGGCGGCCGGCGCCCAGCGCGAGGAGCAGCCCGATCTCCCGCGTGCGCTCCGAGACGGCGACCAGCATCACGTTCATGATCCCCACCCCGGCCACCGCGAGCGAGATCGCGGCGATGCCGCCGAGGGCCATGGTGAGCGCGCCGAGGATCGAGGAGAAGGCCGAGAGAACGGCGTCCTGCGCGATCACCGTGACGTCCTCCTCGCCGTGGCGCTCGACGAGGACGCGCCGCACCTGCTCGCGGGCGCGGTCGATGTCGGCGTGCCCGCGCACCTGGAGCAGCAGGCGGAAGAGCGAGCGCCGGTTCAGCATCTTCATCGCGGTGGCGACGGGCACCACCGCCACGTCGTCCATGTCGATCCCGAGCTGCATGCCGCGCGGGGCGAGGACGCCCACCACGCGCATCCGCCAGTCGCCGATCCGCACCACCTCGCCCACCGGGTCGGTGCCGGGGAAGAGCTCGCGGGCCAGGGTCTGGCCGAGCACCGCGACGGCGGCGCCGCGATCCCACGGGGTCTCCGGCAGGAAGCGGCCGCGGGCGAGCGCGAGGCGGCGCACCTCCAGCATCTCGTGCGTGCCGCCGACGAGCGCCACCTGCCGCTGCCGCTCCCCCCAGGCCACGGTCTCGCTGCCCATGACGAGCGGGGCGGCGCGGTCGATCTCCGGCACCGCGCGCACGACCGCCTCGGCGTCGGCCAGCGTGAGGTCGTTCGGCACGCCGCCGAAGCCGGGCATCCCGCCCGAGGTCTCGGTGCGCCCCGGGAGCACGATGAGGAGGTTGGTGCCGATCTGCGAGAACTGCGAGACCACGTAGCGGCGCGCCCCCTCGCCGAGCGCGGTGAGTGCGATCACGGCGGCCACCCCGATCGCCACCCCGAGCAGCGAGAGGCCGGAGCGCAGACGGTGGCCGCGCAGGGCCCGGGCGGCGAAGAGGAGCAGGTCGCGCGCGCTCACCCGGCTCGCTCCTCGTCCTCGGCCGCCTGGAGCACGGCGAGCGCGTCGCCGATCCGCTCGCCGCTCCCGCGGTGGACGATGCGACCGTCCTGGAGCACCAGGATCCGCCGCGCGCGCCGCGCCACGGCCGGGTCGTGGGTCACCACCACCAGGGTGAGCCCGGCCGCGTTCATCTCCTCGAGCAGCGCGAGGACCTGGCGGCCGGAGTGGGTGTCGAGGTTGCCGGTCGGCTCGTCGGCGAGCAGCAGCTTCGGGTCGAGGACGGTGGCCCGCGCCAGCGCCACGCGCTGCCGCTCGCCGCCCGAGAGCTGGTCGGGCCGGTGGTCGGCGCGCGGCGAGAGGCCCACGGCGTCGAGCCGCCGGCGGGCCCGCTCCCGTCGCTCCTCGGGCTCGACGCCGGCGAAGAGCATCGGCAGCTCCACGTTCTCGATCGCCGTCAGGCGCGGCACGAGGTGGAAGAACTGGAAGACGAAGCCGATGGTGTGGCGCCGCACGAGGCTGAGCTCGGTCTCGTCGAGGCGCGCGACGTCGCGCCCGAGCAGCTCGTAGCGCCCTTCGTCGGGGCGGTCGAGGCAGCCGAGGATGTGGAGCAGCGTCGACTTGCCCGAGCCCGACGGGCCCATGATCGCGAGGTGCTCGCCGGCCGCGATCTCCTCGCTCACCTGCACGAGCGCGTGCACCGGCTCGGCGCCGACGCGGAAGGTGCGGGAGATCCCCTCGAGGCGGATCATCGGCGCGCCGGGGTCACTCCCGGGGCTCCGCCTCGCTCGCCCGGGCGCCGGCCGCGACCTCGGGCCGGTCGAGGGAGACGACCACGCGCGCCCCTTCCGCGAGACCGGAGGTGACCTCCGTGAAGTCCCAGTTGCGCAGCCCGAGCGCGAGCTGGCGCTCGGCGAGCCGCTCCCCGTCGAGCACCAGGACCTTCCCGCCGGCGAGCAGCGCCGAGGTCGGTACCCGCAGCACGCCGTCGCGCGCGCTCAGGATGACCTCGGCGTCGGCGGAGGTGCCGGGCAGCAGGGTGGCAGCGAAGGCGGCGTCGTCGAGCTCGAGCTCGATCTCGACCGTGCGGTTCTGCTCGAGCTGGTCGACGACGTACGGGGCGACGCGCACCACCTCTGCGGGGAGGGTGGTGCCGCGATGGGAGTCGACGGTGACCCGCGCCCGCTGGCCCGCCCGGATGCGCGCGGAGTCGACCTCGTCCATGGGGGCGCTCACGTAGATCGAGCGGGTGTCGATGAGGTCGACCACCGGCGGGATCGGGATCGCCGGCGGCGAGGGGGAGGTCCACTCCCCCTCCTCGATCGCCACGTCGGCGACGACCCCGTCGAACGGTGCGCGCAGCACGTACTTGGCGAGCTCGGCCTCGGCGAGCGCCACCGCCGAGCGAGCACTCGCGACGGCGGCGGCGGCGGCGCGGCAGGCGGCGGCGGCGCCGAGCGCTCCGCTCTCGGCGCCGTCGAGCAGGTCGGAGGAGACGATCCCCTCGCGCGCCAGCGCCGTCAAGCGGTCCCGCTCGCGCGCCGCGCGCTCGGCGCCGAGGCAGGCCTGCTCGCGCCGGGCCTCGGCAGCCCGCACCTCGTCGCGCGCGAGCGCCACGCGGGCGCGCGGCAGCGAGTCCTCGATGCGCAGCACCACGTCGCCGGCGGCCACCCGCTCGCCGCGGCGGCGGGGGAGCTCGACGACCTGACCGCCGATCTCCGGCGAGAGCTTGGCGCGGCGGCGCGCCTTCACCGTCCCGGCGCGGGAGTTGGTGACCGTCTCCTCGACGAGCCCCGGCGCGGCGGCGACGGTGCGCACCGCGAGCGGCTCGGGGGCGAAGAGGGTCAGGCGGGCGGCGGCGGCGAGGGCGACGATGCCGGCGAGCAGGGCGAGCCGGATCCAGAGACGACGTCGGGCCATGGCGGGGTCT
>JAHDVN010000115.1:0-303 GCA_023384635.1 Thermoanaerobaculia bacterium | reverse complement strand
AGCCCGAGGGGCTTCGCGAGGCCGGCAAAGCCCGAACGCAGCTCGGTCTCGCGCCGCGCCGCGTAGCTCGCGACGTAGATCAGCACCAGCAGGCGCACGAGCTCGGAGGCCTGGAAGTTGAAGCCGGCGAGCCGGATCCAGCGACGCCGTCGGGCCATGGCGGGGTCTCCCCGGACGCTAGGGTAGCTGCTCGGCGCCTCCGGCGCCAGCGCCCCCTCGGCGGAGGTGCGGCGGCGGGGCGGCGCGTTCCTTGTCCCCGCCCGGCATCTCGACTAGGCTTTCCGTTCGGCGAAGGGCCTGGCC
>JAHDVN010000578.1 GCA_023384635.1 Thermoanaerobaculia bacterium | reverse complement strand
GGCAACCATCTATCGGCTGGTCTTGCCTTGACTAGAACTTTTTCATAGGCGTCTTACCCGCCTTTCGTTCTATCCCAAGCAGTCCTCCCATCACGCCCCCGGCGGCCATAAGCGCGACTACAATGGGACCCGCAGCCAACAAACCCGCCCCCGCCGCGGTCATCCCGGCAATCGCCGTTAGCCCATAGACGGTTGCGCCGGCGATCCCCATTTTCGCTCCCTGATCCATTGATCCATGGTGCAATTGACTTCCAAGATGAGGTTCAAATTCCTTTTTTTCAAACTCTTCCTGATTGGTGATGACGCTGATGTTTTCTTCGGAGATCCCCATGTTATGTAGGCTCTTCAAAGACTCCTGGACCTTTGTCAAGTTAGGAAGAACGGCGCAAACGACACGAGGCTTTTCATTTTCCATAATATTTTTCTCCGAAAACAAAATCGTTATCGGTTTCGATCGGTGACGATGGGGCCTATAATGCCCTCATGAAGGCGACCAAATCCTTCTTCTCCGGCTCCGTGAGCTTTGTTTCGAGAACAAGATTAAAAAATTCCACCGTGTCTTCCAGGGTCAGCAAACGCCCGTCGTGAAGATACGGGGGAGATTCCTTAATCCCACGGAGAGGAAAGTTCTTTATCATACCGTCCCCGACGGCCATCATCCCGTTGATCATCTTCGGCTTGAAAAAGCGCTCGGTATGGAGATTGTGCATCAAATTGTCGGTGTAAAAAGGCGGGGTATGGCACTCCGCGCAACGTCCCTTGCCAAAAAAGACAGCCTGACCCCGCATTTCCGATTCCGTCGCCTTTTTCGGATCCAGTTTACCGAACACGTCGAGTTTTGGAGCGGGAGGAAAATCGAAGATCTCTTGCATCTCGGCCATGGCATGGACCTGGCTGCCCCGCTCTAGAATATTAACCCCTTTCTTAGTCGCAATGACGGGATCTCCATCAAAATAGGCCGCTCGTTGCTCGAATTCCGTGAAATCCTCAACCGATTTCAAGGCGCGTTGCGATCCGAACAATCGCTGAATATTGACTCCGCGCAAGGTAGGGGTGTCGATGCGATGACGAAATGCCTGGGGCCGAATATCCCCCACCAAATGGGTTGAGGCATTGGTATGACCGTTGGCGTGACATTCGAAGCAGCTCACCCCCTGGCTGGGCAAAAGGCTGCGGCGATCCTCCGTCGCATTGAATTGCTGTTGCGGAAACGGAGTCAGCAAAAGACGCAACCCCTCCAATTGTTTCGGATTGAGGATGCCGTTAAAAATTTCATAATAATTGCTTAGCGTGATCAATTTTCCCTGCGAGACATCCCCCAAGTCGGGACGGGTTGTCAGAAAAATAGGCGCCGGAAATTCCGGCAGAAAGTGATCGGGAAAGTCGAAGTCCAAATCAAACCGACTCAAGTCTC
>JAHDVN010000114.1 GCA_023384635.1 Thermoanaerobaculia bacterium | reverse complement strand
GGCCCCGGCAGCCGTAGGGGCGCGTCGCGACGCGCCCCTACCGAGACGAGGAGCCGCCGGCCCGGCCCCGCCCCTGGCGGCCGGCCTCGGCGCGACATCCTGTCCCGCCCCCCCGGCCACCCTGTCACGGCGCCGTCACCCGCGCTTCCCCTTCCTGACATACCCTCTTGCCAGTCTCTCGATGCGCGGCGGCCCTCCCTGGACCCCCGCACGCAGCCCCTCGGACCGGCCCGCACCGGGCCCCATGCGAAGGAGAACTGAGAGATGAAGCGACTGCTGACCCTGGGTGCGCTCGCCACCGGCGCGCTCCTCGCCACCGCGCCCCTCGCCGCGCAGGCGGTGAAGGTCGACCCGGCGATCCCCGGCTACCAGAAGACGAGCGGTGTCTCCGGAAACCTGAGCTCGATCGGCTCCGACACCCTCAACAACCTGATGACGCTCTGGGCCGAGGGCTTCCAGAAGCAGTATCCGAACGTGCGCATCCAGATCGAAGGGAAGGGCTCCTCGACGGCGCCGCCGGCCCTCATCGCCGGCACCGCCCAGCTCGGCCCGATGAGCCGGGTGATGAAGTCCGAGGAGATCGACGAGTTCGAGAAGAAGTACGGCTACAAGCCGACCGCGATCCGCGTCGCGGTCGACGGCCTCGCGGTCTACGTGAACAAGGACAACCCGCTCCAGAAGCTGACCCTCAAGGAGGTCGACGCGATCTTCTCGAAGACCCGCAAGGGGGGCGGCAAGGAGATCCGGACCTGGGGCGAGGCCGGCCTCACCGGCGACTGGGCGGCCAAGCCGATCAGCCTCTACGGCCGCAACTCGGCCTCCGGCACCTACGGCTACTTCAAGGAGATCGCGCTCTTCAAGGGCGACTACCGGGACACCGTCAAGGAGCAGCCGGGCTCGGCCTCGGTGGTCCAGGGCGTGACCGAGGATCTCTACGGGATCGGCTACAGCGGCATCGGCTACAAGACCTCCGGCGTGCGCAGCCTCGCGCTCGCCGGCAAGGACGGCGCCTACTACGACGACAGCGCGGAGAACGTCCTCGCGGGCAAGTATCCCCTCTCGCGCTTCCTCTACGTCTACGTGAACCAGCCCCCGGGCAAGCCGCTCGACCCGCTGGTGCGCGAGTTCCTCGCCTTCGCGCTCTCGAAGGAGGGCCAGGAGATCGTGGTCAAGGACGGCTACATGCCGATCCCGGGCCGGGTCGCCGCCGAGGAGACGGGCAAGCTCGGCCGCTGATTCCCGGGCGGCGGCGCGGCCCGGTCCCCCTCCCGGGAGGGCCCGGGCCGCCCGCTCCCCGCTCGCCGCACCGGCAGGACCTCACGACCTCGCGACCGACCCGATGACCCCGACCGCCCCCCCCTCCAGCCCCCTGCCCACGGCGAGGACACCCCGCCGGCGGCTCGTCGCCGACCGGGCCGCGCGCCTCCTGGTGAGCGCCGGGGGGATCGGCATCATCGCCAGCATCCTCGGGATCCTGGTCTTCATCCTGCTCGAGGTCCTGCCGCTCGCCCGCCCGGCGGCGGTGCTCCCCGAGCGCACGATCCCGCTCGCCACCCCGGTCCTCGCGGCCCTCGGCGACGAGTACCGGACCCATCTCGCCGCGCTCTCCCCCGACGGCCGGGTGCGGGTGCTGCGCCTCGAGGACGGCGCGGTGGTCGCCGAGCGGGCGATCGACCCCGCCGCGCCGGCGCAGGACGAGGAGGCGATCGTCGCCGCCATGGTTCCGCCGGGCTCCTCGCTCCTGGCGGCGGCCACCACCGACGGCCGCGTCGTGCTGCAAGAGGTCGACTGGGAGATCGCCTTCGACGAGGGGCTCCGGCGCACCGTGACGCCGCGCCTCGAGCCGCCGCTCGCCCTCGCCGTCGACCCGGAGCGCCGCCCGCTCGCCGTCTTCGCCGCCGTCCAGGCCGGGGAGACCGACTACGCCGCAGCCGGCCTCACCGCCGGCGGCACGGTCCGCCTGGTCACGCTGTTCGGCAGCGAGAACCTCCTGACCGGCGAGATCGAGACGACGGAGGTCGCGAGCGAGGCCCCCGCGCCGGCCGGGCTGGATGCCCTGGTGCTCGACCATCAGGTGCGCAACCTCTTCGGCGGCACCGCGAACGGCGACCTCGTCTGGTGGCCGGTCGAGGACGGCCGCCTCGGACCTCCCCAGGCCTTTCCCGCCGGCTCGTCGGCGGTCACCGCGCTCACCCTGCTGATCGGCGACCGCACGCTGGTGGCGGGGCAGGCCGACGGCACGATCTCGGTCTGGTTTCTCGTGCGCCAGGCCGACGAGAGCTTCCAGCTCACCCGCATCCGCGACTTCCCCCGGCAGCGGGCGGCGATCGCGCAGCTCGCCCCCTCGCAGCGCAACCGCACCTTCCTCGCCGTCGACGCGGCGGGCGAGCTCGGCCTCTACTTCTCGACCTCGAACCGCACTCTCTGGCGCGGCTCGCTGCCGCTCGGGCCGGCCACCGCCGCCACCTTCTCCCCGAAGGCGGACGGCGCCTTCGTCGCCACCGGCCGCGGCCTCGCCGCGCTCGAGATCCGCAACCCCCACCCGGAGATCACGGCGGACTCGCTCTTCGCCCGCGTCTGGTACGAGGGCTACGAGCAGCCCGAGTACGCCTGGCAGTCCACCGGCGGCACGGACGACTTCGAGCCGAAGCTCTCGCTCACCCCGCTCCTGATCGGCACCCTCAAGGGGACGCTCTACTCGCTGCTGCTGGCGATCCCCCTCGGCGTGCTCGGCGCCATGTATGCCTCGCAGTTCATGCACCCGACGCTGCTGCGCTTCGTCAAGCCGACCGTCGAGATCATGGCGGCGCTGCCGAGCGTCGTGCTCGGCTTCCTCGCCGGTCTCTGGCTGGCGCCGCGGGTCGAGCGCGCCTTCCCCGCCCTCCTGCTGCTCCTCCTCGCCGCGCCCGCCGCCGTCCTGCTCGCGGGGTGGGCCTGGCGCTCGCTCCCGGCGCGGTTGCGCAACCGGCTGCGGCCCGGCACCGAGGTCGGCCTCTACTTCCTGGCGCTGCTCGCCGCCTTCTCGGTCTCGTTCTCGCTCTCGGAGCGCTTCGAAGGCCTCGCCTTCGGCGGCGACTTCCAGGCCTGGCTGCTCGCCGCCACCGGCCAGACCTACGACCAGCGCAACGCGATCGTGGTCGGCCTCGCGATGGGCTTCGCGGTGATTCCGATCATCTTCGCCATCTCCGAGGACGCCTTCTCGAACGTGCCGCGCAATCTCGTCGCCGGCTCGCTGGCGCTCGGCGCCAACCGCTGGCAGACGGTCACCCGCGTGGTCCTCCCCACCGCCAGCCCCGGCATCTTCTCGGCGATCATGATCGGCTTCGGGCGCGCGGTGGGCGAGACGATGATCGTGCTCATGGCGACCGGCAACACGCCGATCACGAGCTGGAGCGCCTTCAACGGCTTCCGCACCCTCTCGGCGAACATCGCGGTCGAGATCCCCGAGGCGCCGCACGGCGGGACGCTCTACCGCACCCTCTTCCTCGCCGCCCTGCTGCTCTTCTTCATGACCTTCCTCGTCAACACCCTGGCGGAGATCGTGCGCCAGCGGCTCCGCCGCAAGTTCGCGCAGCTCTGAGACCGGTGACGCCATGAGCTCGATCCAGAAGCCCAGCCGGGACCGCCTCGGGGACTCCCTCACCGCGCTCTGCGGCGGGGCGCTCGCCCTCAACCTGCTGCTGATCCTCGCCCTGCTCGGGCTGCTGCTGGCCAACGGCGGCGGCTACTTCTGGCAGAAGCCGCTCGAGGAGCTGACGCTGGCCGACGGCCGGGTGCTCCTCGGCGAGATCCACGACCGCAAGCCGGTGGCGGCGCGCGCGGGCGAGACGGTCGCTCCGGAGGCCCAGCGGATTCAGCTGAAGGTCGGCAACCGCGACCTCGACGGGATCGACTTCCTCTGGCTCGACGAGTCCGAGATCGTCTCCCGCTCCCGCCCGCTCGACACGGTGGTCCTGGAGCGGCTGGAGTGGGGGAACTTCTACGGCCGCATGGTCGAGTTGCGGCGCGGCAGCGAGCTGCTCGCCGCCGGCCCGGAGGAGGTCTGGAAGGCGTTCGGACCCCTACACGAGGAGAAGCTCCGCGAGCGCGAGGCGATCCGGAAGCTCGAGAAGGGCCCGATCGGCGACGTCAACCACGCCATCGAGCGGCTGCGCCTCGAGCGGCGGAAGGTCGCGCTCGCCCGCCTGCCGGCGGCGGCGGAGGAGGCGCGCCTCGCCGGCCTCGAAGCCGCCGAGCGGGAGCGGGAGGCCGAGTACGAGGCGCTGGCCGAGCGGCTCTTCTCCCTGCGGGCGGCGCTCGACGCCGAGGTGGTGCTCCTCGAGGCCGCCGACGGCCGCCGCAAGGAGCTGCCGGTCGGCGCGGTGGTGCGCGCCCTGCGGCCCAACACCTTCGGCTTCCTCGACAAGCTCGCCCTCAACGCCTCGCGCCTCGGCGAGTTCGTCTTCGACGACCCGCGGGAGTCGAACACCGAGGGTGGGATCTTCCCGGCCATCTTCGGCACCGTGATGATGGTCTTCCTCATGTCGTTCGCAGTCGTCCCCTTCGGCGTCCTCGCCGCCCTCTATCTGCGCGAGTACGCCAAGCAGGGGCCGCTCGTGCGCGCCGTGCGGATCGCGGTCAACAACCTGGCCGGGGTGCCGTCGATCGTCTTCGGCGTTTTCGGGCTCGGCTTCTTCGTCTACCTCGTCGGCGGATCGATCGACCGCCTCTTCTACCCGGAGGCGCTCCCCACGCCGACCTTCGGCACCGGCGGCATTCTCTGGGGGGCGCTGACCCTGGCCCTCCTCACCGTGCCGGTGGTCATCGTCGCCACCGAGGAGGGGCTCGCGGCGGTGCCGCGCATCGTGCGCGAGGGCTCGCTCGCCCTCGGCGCCACGAAGTTCGAGACCACCTTCAAGGTGGTCCTGCCGGCCGCCGCGCCGGGCATCCTCACCGGCATGATCCTGGCGATGGCGCGCGCCGCCGGCGAGGTGGCGCCACTGATGATCGTCGGCATGGTCAAGCTCGCGCCGGCTCTCCCCGTCGACGGCAACTTCCCGTTCGTCCACCTGGAGCGGAAGTTCATGCACCTCGGCTTCCACATCTACGACGTCGGCTTCCAGAGCCCGAACGTCGACGCCACCAAGCCGCTCGTCTTCGCCACCGCCCTGCTGCTGATCGCCGTCGTCACCACCATGAACCTGGTGGCGATCGCCATCCGCAACCACCTGCGCCGCAAGTACGCGGGCAGCGCGGTGTAGGGGACGCCATGAGCCCGACCTCCACCGCCCCCCGCGAGAGCGAGATGATCTCCGAGCCCACCTCCCCCGAGTCCCCCCACCTCGCCGCTCCGGCCGCCCCCATTCCGCCAGCCCCGGCTGCCCCGGCGGCGGCCACGCGGCCGGAGGAGGGCTGGCCGATCGACCCCGCGCTCGACCCGAGGATGGGCGAGACGATCCTCGAGATCGAGCGGCTCTCGCTCTGGTACGGCGCCAAGCAGGCGCTCCACGAGATCTGGATGCGCATCCCGAAGCGGCAGATCACCGCTTACATCGGGCCCTCGGGCTGCGGCAAGTCGACGCTCCTGCGCTGCATCAACCGCCTCAACGACCTCATCGACGAGGTGCGAGTCGAGGGGCGGATCCGCTTCGAGGGCAGCGACATATTCGACCCGCGCACCGACGTCAACAGCCTGCGCAAGCGCATCGGCATGGTCTTCCAGAAGTCGAACCCGTTTCCGAAGTCGATCTACGAGAACGTGGCCTACGGCTGCCGCATCCACGGCATCGAGCGCAAGCGCGAGCTCGACGAGATCGTGGAGCGGAGCCTGCGCGGGGCAGCCCTCTGGGACGAGGTCAAGGACCGCCTCGACGAGAGCGCGCTCGGCATGTCGGGGGGCCAGCAGCAGCGCCTCTGCATCGCCCGCGCCATCGCCGTCGAGCCGGAGGTGATCCTGCTCGACGAGCCCTGCTCCGCCCTCGACCCGATCGCCACCGCCAAGATCGAGGAGTTGATGGTCGACCTCAAGGAGCGTTACACGCTGGTCATCGTCACCCACAACATGCAGCAGGCCTCCCGGGTATCGGACTACACCGCCTTCATGTACCTCGGCGAGATGGTCGAGTACGCCCCCACCCAGGACCTCTTCCTCAACCCCCGCAAGAAGCAGACCGAGGACTACATCACCGGCCGCTTCGGCTGAACGACTCGCCTCCCTTCCCGCCGGGGCGGGACCCCGACCGCTCCCGGGGTGCTATTCTCAAGAGCCCGTCGCGGGAGGAGGAGGGCGTCCCATGGCCCCGCCGGCCCCAGGCTCCCAGGACCTCGACGAGCTCGTCGCGCTCGCGCGCCGGTTCGCCGACCAGCGCCGCTTCGCCGAGGCGGCCGAGCTCTTCCGCCTCGCCCAGCGACTCGATCCCAAGAACCTCGGTGTCCAGCTGGCGCTGGCGCAGCTCCGGCGCCAGCAGAAGGCGCCCGCCACGCCGGTCCGCGGCCCGCGGGAGGAGGCGCGCGAGGAGGCCCGGCGCAACGTCATCGACGCCGCCCACTTCCTCGGCCTCGCGTACCTGTACAGCGAGCGCGGCGAGCCGTTCCGGGCCCTGGAGTGCCTCGAGATCGCCCAGGCCAAGGACAGCGGCCACCCCGGGCCGTGGAAGCTCGCCGGGCGGCTCCTGCTCGCGCGCCAGGACTTCGACCGCGCCGCCGAGATGCTCCGCCGCGCCGCCCGCCTGAACCCCTTCGACCTCACCACGGCCGAGATGCTCGGCCAGGTCGAGTACGAGCGGCGGCAGTTCCGCCCCGCGCTCGAGGCGGCGATCGACGCCTTTCTGCTCTGCGGCGAGCCCAACACGGAGCGGGGCGAGCGGCTGCGGCGCCGGATCCGCACCTTGCGCCAGGCCCTCGGCTGGGAGAACCGGCGGGTGGTGGAGCTCTTCCACGAGCGGCAGGAGGCGCTGCGCCTCGCCTACGAGCGGCTCGAGTGGCGCCGCGAGCGCTTCCGCGAGGAGGCCACGCTCCTCGAGCGGCCCAGTCCGCCCCCGCCTCCGCGCCCCCCCGGCGACGGCCGCCTGGAGCTCGCCGCCCGCATCCGCCGCCAGGAGGCCTGGGGCCACCTCTCCGACGAGCAGGTCTTCGAGCTGGCGCGCGGCGTCCACGTCGAGCGCCACGCCAAGGGGAGCCGGATCCTCGCCCACGGCGCGCTCGGGGCCGACATCTACCAGGTCGAGGAGGGGGAGATCCTGATCGAGCGGACGACCCCCTACGGCGTCTTCCCGCTCGCCACCCTGCGGCCGGGCGACCTCTTCGGCGAGGTCAGCTTCCTCTCCCGCGGCGAGCGCGCCGGCGACGCGGTGGCCAAGCTGCCGGTGACGCTGCTGCGCTTCGACGGCGGCGCCCTCGACGCCGCCGTCGCGCGCTCGGCCGACCTCGGCGTCCAGGTCTACTGGGGGCTCTGGCACGCGGTGTCGCGCAAGCTCCGCGACACCAACGAGCAGCTCCGCACCTTCTTTCCCGCCGACGCGCGGTCGGAGAACTTCCTGCGCCTGCGCCGCCCCGATCGCGGCCGCGGCGGCCAGGTGGCGGTGGACTCGACCGACAAGGTGCGGCTCTTCCGCGAGTCCGGCCTCTCGAACAAGGAGCTGGTGACGCTCGCGACCTTCTCGCGCGAGCTGCGCTTCGCCGCGGGCGAGCTGCTCTTCGGGGAAGGGGACGAGGGGCGCGAGATGTACGTCGTCCTCGAGGGCCGGGTGCTGATCAGCAAGTTCATCCCCGGCGCCGGCGAGGAGGCGCTGGCGATCCTCGAGCGCGGCGACTTCTTCGGCGAGATGGCGCTGATCGACGGCGAGGCCCGCTCGGCGGACGCCCGCGCCCACGGCGGGCCGCTCACCGTGCTGGCGCTCGACCAGGCCACGCTGCGCGAGATGCTGGCCCTGGACCCGCAGGCCTCGCTCGAGTTCCTGCGCCTGCTCTGCCGCCTGCTCGCCAAGCGCCTGCGCGAGATCGACGAGAAGGTCGTCGGCTGGCGCATCCTCGCCGGCCCCGGCCACCAGAACCTGACCGCCTGACCACCTGCCGGGGAAAAGAGGGACAGGCACACATTTCCCCCTCCGACGGTGGCAGGTCGCACCACCGAGCGGAAATGTGTGCCTGTCCCTCTTTTCCGCTACCAGCGGCGGGGCACGCCGAGCACGCAGCGCAGCGTGTCGCGGGCGATCAGCAGCTCCTCGTTGGTGGGGATCACGAAGAGGCGGATCCGGCTGCCCTCGGCGCCGAACTCCCCCTCCCTCCCTCCGACCAACTCCTGGTTGCGCCCGTCGTCCGGGACGATGCCGAGGAAACCCGTGTCGGCGGTGATGCGGGCGCGGATCTCGGCCGAGTTCTCGCCGATGCCGCCGGTGAAGACGATGGCGTCGGCGCCGTTCATGCGCGCGAGGTAGGCGCCGATGTACTTGCGCGCCCGCAGGCAGAAGATCTCGACCGCCAGGCGCGCGCGCCGGTCCTCGTGCTCGCGCTCCTCGGAGAGCAGGTCGCGCATGTCGTTCGTCAGGCCGCTCACCCCGAGCAGCCCCGAGCGCTTGTTGATCAGGCTGTCGAGCTCGTCGAACGACATCCCCTCCTTGTGGTGGAGGAACTCGAGGACCGAGGGATCGAGGTCGCCCGAGCGGGTGCCCATGACCAGCCCCTCGGCCGGGGTCATCCCCATCGAGGTGTCGAACGAGGCGCCCTTCTTGATGGCGCAAGCCGAGCAGCCGTTGCCGAGGTGGAGGGTGATGACGTTCGTCTGCTCGTGGTTCAGGCCGGTGAGCTGCCGATAGCGGTAGGCGACGTAGCGGTGCGAGGTGCCGTGGAAGCCGTAGCGGCGCACCCGGTGCCGGACGTAGAGCTGGTACGGGAGCGCGTAGAGGAACGACTCGGGCGGCATGGTGGAGTGGAACGAAGTGTCGAAGACCGCCGCTTGCGGCACGCCCGGGCCGAAGACCTGGCGCGCCGACTGGATGCCCTTCAGGTTGGCCGGGTTGTGGAGCGGCGCGAGCTCGATGCACTCCTCGATCTGGTCGATCACGGCCTCGTCGATCAGCACCGAGCGCGTGAGCTTCTCGCCGCCGTGCACGATGCGGTGCCCGATGGCGTGGATGTCGCCGAGCGAGGTGATCCCGGGCACGCCCGATTCGGGCGACACGAGCCAGCGCAGGACGTGGTCGAGGGCGGCCCGGTGGTCGCGCAGCGGCACCGCGTCCCGCACCGCCGGGCGCCCCTCGGCGCGCATCGTGATGAGCGCCTCGGTGCCGATCCGCTCGAGCACCCCGCGGGCCAGCTGGCGGTCCTCGTTGCGGTCGATGACCTCGAGATCGGTGGCGATGACCTGAAACTTCAGCGACGAGCTGCCGCAGTTGAGCACGAGGATGTTCATGGCGGCATCGTAGCTGTTCGCGCCGCGCCGCGGCAAGTAGAATGGGCTTTCGCGCCCGGCCCGTCGCGGCCGGGCAACCCGGAAAGGAGCCGGCGATGGAGTTCATGGAATCGGCCCGCGCCCGCGTGCGCGGCAGAGGTGCGCGGATCGTCTTCCCGGAGGGCAACGAGGAGCGGGCGCTCAGGGCCGCGCGCGAGCTGGCGAGCTCGGACCTCGCCCGCCCGGTGCTGATCGGAGGGGGCGACGAGGTCCGGAGCCGCGCCGCCGCGCTGGGCATCGATCTCGCCGGCATCGAGGTGCGCGATCCGGCGACCGATCCCGACCGCACGGCATTCGCCGCCGCCTACCTCGAGAAGCGCCGCGCCAAGGGGGCGACCCCGGAGCTCGCCGCCGCGCGGGTCCGCGAGCCGCACTACTTCGGCGCGCTGGCGATCCACCTTGGCCAGGCCGAGGGGATGGTCTCGGGCCTCCGGAGCGAAACGAAGCCGTTCCTGCCCGCCTTCGAGGTGATCGGCATGCGCCCCGGCTACCGCCGGGTCTCGTCGGTCTTCTTCATGGTCTGGCCCGACCGGGTGCTCTTCTACGCCGACTGCTCGGTGAACATGCAGCCCGACACGGAGACGCTGGCCGAGATCGGCCGCTCGACCGCGGCCACGGCGCGCGCCTTCGGCCACGAGCCACGGGTCGCCTTCCTCTCCTTCTCGACG
>JAHDVN010000113.1:8485-10154 GCA_023384635.1 Thermoanaerobaculia bacterium | reverse complement strand
CGGCGACCGCGCCCGCACCGCCGAGCGCTGGAAGGAGCTGCTGCGCAGCGCCGCCGAGGAGTTCAACGCCGGCGCCCTCGGACGCGCGCTCACTCTCGCCGAGCTCGCGGCGCGCATGGCCCGTGACGGCGAGGTGGATCCCCGCCTGGCCGAGCTCACGCTCGCCAAGGCCCACGAGGCGTACGACGTCGCGATGCTCCTCCAGGCGGCGGCCGAGGAACGGCAGCGGCCACTGCTCCGGCGCCTGCTCGGGATCCACCCCGGCTGGGCGCCGCGCGAGCTGCTCGACGATCTCGACCTGCAGGCCGATCCGAAGCGGCGCCGCCTGCTGCTCACCCTGCTCGAGGTCTGGGGCGGCGAGGCGCGGCCGATCGTGGTCGAGCGGCTCGGCCTCGCCATCGCCGGCGGCGGGCGGGAGTCGAACGCCTGGTGGTTCCTGCGCAACCTCGTCTTCCTCCTCCACCGGCTGCCGCGCGGACCCGCCTCCGACCCGCGCCAGGAGCTCGAGCTGGTGGGACCGTTCTCGTCGCTCGGCTGGCACCCGTCGTTCCAGAAGGAGGCCTTTCTCCTCCTCGCCGGTCTGCCCGGTGCCGTCGGCCTGCCGCTGCTCGTCCAGCGGCTCGGCGAAGCCGAACGGGCCGCCGCCGCCCCGGCGCCGCCGCGGCCCCGCGAGGAGCTCGCCAAGGTCTTCCAGGCCCTGGCGGGAGCCCTGGTGCGCTGCGGCTCGCCCGAGGCCCGGCGCGTGCTCCTCGACCACGCCTTCGCCCGCCGGCCGGGGACCGCCGACAGCCTGGCGCGGCTGCGCGAGCTCGGCTCGGTCGACCTCGCGGGCGACCCGCCGGCCCTCGCCCGCCTGCTCGACGCCCTCCACGAGCTCGCGCCGCGCCGCCTCCTCGGCTTCACGGTCGGCCGCCGCGAGGAGGAGCTCGCTCACGTCGTGGCCGCGCTGGCCGCCACGAGCGCGCCCGAGGCGCGGGAGGCGCTCGCGGAGCTCGCCGCTCGCTTCCCGGAGACGGCGTTCGGGCGGCTCGCCGCCTCGGGGGTGCGGACGCCCGGCGCCGAGGAGGAGGCGGAGGAGGAGGAGGGCGGGGGCGTCGTCCCCGCGCCCGCCCCGCAGCCGCCGCGCGCCTCCCTCACCGGCGACCTCGATCTCTTCGGCCTCCCCGGCCTGCTCCAGAGCCTCCAGCAGACCGAGGCCACGGGGCGGCTGGTGATCCGCGACGAGCCGGGCCGGATCGCCGCCGAGCTCCATCTGTCCGGCGGGCGCCTCGCCGACTGCCGCAGCGGGCGCCTCGCCGGCGAGGCGGCCTTCTATCAGCTCCTCGAGCTGCCGTTCCCGGGCTCCTTCGAGTTCACCCGCGGCACCCCGGGACCCGCTCTTCCCGCGGGCGGGCTGCGCGACCTCTTCGGTCTCCTGCTCGAGTCGATGCGGCGGCACGACGAGCTGCGGCGCGCCCGCGCCCTGGTGCCGGACGAGGCCCTCCTGCGCCCCGGCCCGGCCCGGCCCACCGGCCCGGAGGGGGAGCAGGACGGGGAGCTGGTGCGGGCGGTCTGGACGCGGGTGCGGGGCGGGGCGCGCGCCGCCGACTGCGACGACGCCGCCCCTGTGGACCTCTACCGGATCCGCACCCTGCTCGCCCACTGGGTGGCCGAGGGGGCGCTGGAGATC
>JAHDVN010000113.1:8219-8475 GCA_023384635.1 Thermoanaerobaculia bacterium | reverse complement strand
CCCACCGGCGGCCCGGCCGGGGCCGGCCGCCGGAGGGGGGCGGAGAACCCGTCAGGCCGCGAGTTCGTCGAGCAGCGCCGTGAGGAGGCGCCAGAACCGCTCGACGGAGGCGATGTGCACGCGCTCGTCGGGGGAGTGCGGGAACTGGATCGTCGGCCCGAAGGAGATCATGTCCATGCCGGGCACCTTCTCGCCCACGATCCCGCACTCGAGGCCGGCGTGCATCGCCCCCACGTGCGCCTTCTCCCCGAAGAGC
>JAHDVN010000113.1:0-8209 GCA_023384635.1 Thermoanaerobaculia bacterium | reverse complement strand
GGATGGGGATGCCCGAGGACGCGCTCGTGCACCCGCTGGGTGACGGCGAGCAGCTCGCTCTCCAGGTCCGGCTTCCAGCCCGGATACCCCTCGAGCGACTCCACCCTCGCGCCGGCGAGCTCGCCGAGCGCTCGCATCCGCCCCTGCACGCCGCGCAGCGCGCTGGCCACCGAGGAGCGGTTGCTCATCGCGATCACCAGGTCGCCGTCCCGCTCGGCCACGGTGGCGAGGTTGGTCGAGGTTTCGACCAGTCCGGGGATGTCGTAGCTCATCACCAGCACCCCGTGTGGCAGCGCACGCAGGAGCGCCAGCGCGCGCCGGGTCACCGCCTCGGTCCAGACCCGCTCCGGAAGCGCCACTTCGGCGATCTCGTAGCGCAAGCCCGGGTCGGCCGGCTTCACCTCGGCGCGCACCGCCTCGAGCTCGCGGGCGAACGCCTCGCGCAGCGCGTCGCGCGCCGCCGCCCCCGCCACCACCACGGCGCGGGCCTCGCGCGGGATCGCGTTGTGCTTGTCGCCGCCGGCGAACGAGGCGAGGCGCAGCGGCGCCGCCTCCTGGGCCGCGAAGAGGCCGCGGGCCAGGATCGAGCTGGCGTTGCCGCGCTGCAGGTGGATGTCGACCCCGGAGTGCCCGCCCTTCAGGCCGGCCACCGTGATCTCGTACGCGGTCGCCCCCGGCACCGGCATCTCGCGCTCGAGCGGCAGCGAGATGCGGCTGCCCGCGCCGCCGGCGCAGCCGACGGTGAGCGTCCCCTCCTCCTCGGAGTCGAGGTTGATCAGGCGCCGGCCGCCGAGCAGAGCCGGGTCGAGCTGGGTGGCGCCGGTCAGCCCCGTCTCCTCGTCGATGGTGAAGAGCAGCTCGAGCGGCCCGTGGACGAGGTCCTGCGCCTCGGCGATGGCGAGCATCGCCGCCACGCCGATGCCGTTGTCCGAGCCGAGCGTCGTGCCGGTGGCCTTCAGGAAATCGCCGTCGCGCTGGGGGAGGATCGGATCGCGCTCGAAGTCGTGGTCGACGTCCGAGTTCTTCTCGTTGACCATGTCGAGGTGCGCCTGGAGGATGGTCACGGCCGCCCCCTCGCGGCCCGGGGTGGCCGGCTTGACCACCACGAGGTTGCCGGCAGCGTCCCCCTGCACGGCGAGGCCGAGGCGGTCGGCGACGCCGGCGACGTAGCGGCGCATCGCCTCCTCGTTCTTCGAGCCCCGCGGAATGGTGAGAATGTGGTCGAAATGGCGCCAGAGCGCTTCCGGCTGCAGATCGGAGACGAAGGTCATCGGTGAGCCTCCTGCCGCGCCGCGCGCGGCGCTCCGGGTCGTAGCTCGGGTGAGCCGGACGGGCCGCGCCGGCGCCACTGGCGGGCCGGCGCGGCGGCCCTTCATTCTACGGGTCTTTCCCGGGGGGCGCGCGGCGCCGCGCCCGGCTCGCGCATAATCCGCTCGCCATGGACGAACGGCTCGCGATCGCCATCCGCGGCGCGGTGCAGGGGGTCGGGTTCCGCCCCTTCGTCTTCCGCCTCGCCGGGGAGCTCTCCCTCGCCGGCTGGGTGCGCAACGGCGTGCGCGGGGTCGAGATCGAGCTGGAGGGCCCGCGGGCGCGGCTCGAGGAGTTCCTCGCCCGGCTCCCGGCGGAGAAGCCGCCGCCGGCGCTGCTGCAGGAGGTGACGACCGCGTGGCTGCCGGCCGCGGGCCTCGCGGGGTTCCGCATCGAGGCGAGCGCGGCCGGCGAGGCGAAGAGCGCCGTGGTGCTGCCCGACCTCGCCACCTGCCAAGCCTGCCGCGCCGAGATCGCCGACCCCGCCGACCGGCGATACGGATACCCGTTCACGAACTGCACCCACTGCGGGCCGCGCTTCTCGATCGTCACCGCGCTCCCCTACGACCGCCCGCACACCACGATGCGCGGCTTCGCGATGTGCCCGGCCTGCCGCGCCGAGTACGGCGACCCGGGGAACCGCCGCTTCCACGCCCAGCCCAACGCCTGTCCCGGCTGCGGGCCACAGCTCGCGCTCGTCGCCCCGGACGGCCGGCGCCTCGGCGAGGGCGCCGAGGCGCTCGAAGGGGCAGCCCGGGAGCTGCTCGCCGGCGGCATCGTCGCGCTCAAGGGGCTCGGCGGCTACCAGCTCCTCTGCGACGCCCGCGACGAGGCGGCGGTGGCGCGCCTGCGCCGCCGCAAGCGGCGCCCCGCCAAGCCGCTCGCGGCGATGGTGGGCGACCTCGGCGCAGCGCGCGCGCTGGCCGAGGTGGGGGCGGCCGAGGCCGAGCTGCTCGGGAGCCCTCAGGCGCCGATCGTGCTGCTCCGGCGCCGGCCGGAGGGCGGCCTCGCCGCGGGGCTCGCTCCGGGCAACCCGACGGTGGGGCTGATGCTCCCGACCACCCCGCTCCACCACCTGCTCCTCGACCGCGTCCGGATCCCCCTCGTCGCCACCTCGGGCAACCTGAGCGACGAGCCGATCGCGATCGACGACGCCGAGGCGCTCGCCCGGCTCGGGCGGATCGCCGACCTCTTCCTCGCCCACGACCGCCCGATCGCCCGGCACGTGGACGACAGCGTCTTCCAGCTCGCCGACGGAGAGCCGCGGCCGCTGCGCCGCGCGCGCGGCTACGCCCCGCTGCCGGTCCTCCTCGCCCGGGAGCTGCCGGCGCTCGTCGCCACCGGCGCCCACCAGAAGGCCACCGTCGCCCTCTCCGTCGGCCGCCAGGTCTTCCTCTCCCAGCACATCGGCGACATGGAGACGCCGGAGGCCGAGGCCGCCTTCGAGCGCGTGATCCTCGACTTCCTGCGCCTCTACGAGGCGGTGCCGGTGGCGATCGCGCACGACCTCCACCCGGGCTATGCGACGACGCGGTGGGCCGAGGCGGCGGCCGCCACCGCCGGGGGCCTGCTCGCGCGCGCCGGCCTCGCGGCCGCGCCGCTGCCGCGGATCGGCGTGCAGCACCACCACGCCCACCTCGCCGCCGGGCTCGCCGAGCACGGCCTCGACGGGCGCGAGGCCCTCGGCCTGACCTGGGACGGCACCGGCTGGGGGCCCGACGGCACCGTCTGGGGGGGCGAGGCGCTGGTCGGCCACGCCGCGGCCTTCTCCCGCCTGGCGCGGCTGCGGCCGTTCCGCCTGCCCGGGGGCGAGGCCGCCGTGCGCGAGCCGCGGCGGGTCGCCTTCGCGCTCCTCACCGACCTCTGCGGGCCGGAGGTGGTGGCGGCGAGCGAGCTGCCGCCGCTCGCCGAGCTCGCCGAGGGCGAGCGGCGCCTCCTCGCGCGGCTCGTCGCGAGCGGCCTCCACGCCCCCTGGACCTCCTCGCTCGGACGGCTCTTCGACGGCGTGGCCGCCCTCTGCGGCCTGCCCGGGAAGGTCTCCTTCGAGGGGGAGGCGGCGATCGCGCTCGAGCACCTGGCCGATCCGGACGAGCGCGGCACCTACCCGCTGCCGCTCCTCCCCGCGCCGGCGCCGGCGCCCCTCGCCCCCGGGCAGCTCCCCCGCGCGGAGCTCCTCGAGCTCGACTGGCGCCCGCTGCTCGCCGCGCTCCTGGCCGATCTGGCCCGCGGGCGGCCGGGTGCTACGATCGCCGCCCGGTTCCACAACGCCATGGCCGACGCCGCGCTCGCCCTCGCCCAGGCCGCCGACCGGGAGCTCGTGGTCCTCTCCGGCGGCTGCTTCCAGAACCGGCTCCTCGCCGAGCGGGTGGCCGGGCGGCTGCGCGGTGCCGGCTTCACCCCCCTCCTCCACCGGCAGGTCCCCGCCAACGACGGCGGGATCGCGCTCGGCCAGGTGGCGGTGGCGGCGGCCCGGCTGGCCGCCGCGACGACAGGAGATCCCCCCGATGTGCCTGGGAGTCCCCGGTAGGGTCATCGAGATCGTGCCCAACGCGCTCGGCGTGCCGACCGGCAAGGTCGACTTCGCCGGCGTGGTCAAGGAGGTCTGCTTCGCCTACACCCCCGAGGTGCAGGTGGGCGAGTACGTGGTCGTGCACGTCGGCTTCGCGATCAGCCAGATCGACGAGGAGGAGGCGAAGCAGGTCTTCGCCTACCTCGAGGAGCTCGGCGAGCTGGCCGAGCTCGAGGCGGGCGGCCCGGACGCGGCGGAGGGCTGAGCCGTTGCGCTTCGTCGACGAGTACCGCGGCGAGCCCGAGGCCCGGCGGCTCTTCGCGGCGCTGCGCCGCGACACCACCCGTCCCTGGACGCTGATGGAGGTCTGCGGCGGCCAGACCCACACCCTGATCCGCTCCGGGATCGACCGCATGCTCCCCGCGGAGATCACCCTGGTGCACGGGCCGGGCTGCCCGGTCTGCGTCACCCCGCTCGAGCTCATCGACCGGGCGCTCGCCATCGCCCGCCGCCCGGAGGTGATCTTCACCTCGTTCGGCGACATGCTCCGCGTCCCCGGCTCGCAGACCGATCTCTTCGCCGTCAAATCGGCGGGGGGCGACGTGCGGATGGTCTACTCGCCGCTCGACGCGGTGAAGCTCGCGGCCAAGCATCCCGACCGCGAGGTGGTCTTCTTCGCGGTCGGCTTCGAGACCACCGCCCCGCCCAACGCGATGGCGGTCTGGCAGGCGCGGCAGATGGGGCTCGCGAACTTCTCGATCCTCACCTCGCACGTGCTCGTGCCGCCGGCGATGGAGGCGATCCTCGGCTCGCCGGTCAACCGGGTGCAGGCGTTCCTCGCCGCCGGCCACGTCTGCGCGATCATGGGCTTCTGGGAGTACGAGCCGATCGCCGAGCGATTCCGGGTACCGATCGTGGTCACCGGCTTCGAGCCGCTCGACCTGCTGCAGGGGATCCACATGGCGGTGCGGGCACTGGAGGCCGGCCGCCACGGGGTGGAGAACCAGTACGCCCGCGCCGTCACCCGCGAGGGGAATCTCCCCGCGCAGCGCCTCGTCACCGAGGTCTTCGAGCCGTGCGACCGCAAGTGGCGCGGCATCGGGGAGATCCCCGCCTCGGGCCTGCGCCTGCGGGCGGCGTATGCCGGCTTCGACGCCGAGCGGCGCTTCGAGGTCGGCCACCTGACGGCCGAGGAGTCGCCGCTCTGCATCGCCGGCGAGGTGCTCCAGGGCCTCAAGCGACCGCACGAGTGCGCGGCGTTCGGACGCGAATGCACGCCCGAGCGGCCGCTCGGCGCGCCGATGGTCTCCTCCGAGGGGGCCTGCGCCGCCTACTTCCGCTACGGGAGGAGCTCTTGAGCGACGAGCGCGCCGATCTCGCGGCCGGTCCGGTCTGCCCGGTGCCGATCTCCGACTACCCGACCGTGCAGCTCGCCCACGGCGGCGGCGGCAAGCTCACCCAGCAGCTGATCGAGCGGCTCTTCCTGCCGAGCTTCACGAACCCGCTGCTCGCGGCGCTCCACGACGGCGCGGTGCTGCCGGTGGGCGGCGCCCGCCTCGCCTTCACCACCGACTCGTTCGTGGTCCACCCGCTCTTCTTCCCCGGCGGCGACATCGGCTCGCTCGCCGTCCACGGCACGGTCAACGACCTCGCGATGTGCGGCGCCCGGCCGCTCGCCCTCTCCTGCGGCCTCATCCTCGAGGAGGGGCTGGCGATGGAGACGCTCTCGCGCGTCGTCGCCTCGATGCGCGACGCGGCTGCCGAGGCCGGAGTGCCGATCGCCACCGGCGACACCAAGGTGGTCGACCGTGGCAAGGGCGACGGTCTCTACGTGAACACCTCCGGCATCGGGGTGGTGCCCGACGGGATCGAGATCCACCCGCGCCGCGCCGCACCGGGCGACGTGGTGCTCCTCTCCGGGCGCATCGCCGAGCACGGGATCGCGATCCTCTCGGTGCGCGAGGGGCTGGAGTTCGAGAGCCCGATCCTCTCCGACTCCGCGCCGCTCGCCGGGCTCGTGGGCACCCTCCTCGACCGGCTGGGAGCGCGCGTGCACGTGCTGCGCGACCCCACCCGCGGGGGCGTCGCCACCACGCTGCACGAGATTGCCACCCAGTCGGGGGCGGGCATCCGCCTCGAGGAGACCCGGCTGCCGGTCGCCCCGGCGGTGCGCGGTGCCTGCGAGATCCTCGGCCTCGACCCGCTCTACGTGGCGAACGAGGGGAAGGCCCTGGCGATCGTCGCGCGCGAGGCGGCCGACGAGGCGCTCGCCCTCTGGCGGGCGCACCCGCTGGGGCGGGACGCCACCGCGATCGGGGAGGTGGTGGCCGACCACCCCGGCCGGGTCACGCTCCGCAGCTCGATCGGCGGTCTGCGCCTGGTCGACCTGCTCGCCGGCGAGCAGCTGCCGCGGATCTGCTGACCTGCCGGGGCGGCTTTCCGCAGGGCCGCCTCAGGGCCGCTGCAGGAGCCAGAGGCCGGCGAGGCAGAGGAGCAGCCCGGCGGTGCGCCGCAGGTCCCACGGCTCGCCGAGCAGGAACGCCCCCATCGGCACCAGCAGCACCGCCAGCGCGGCGCTCGCGAAGAGGGCGGCGCTGTGGAGCGGCCAGCCCGCCCGGTAGGCGAGCAGGAAGCCGAACTCCACCCCCACGATCGCCACCCCGACCAGCAGGCTCCACGGGTTGAGCGCGCTCGCCCAGGAGCCACCGCCGGCAGCGCCGGTCCAGGGGGCGACGACGAGCGTGGCGGCGAGGGCGACGGCGTAGGCGACGGCGAGCGAGGCCGCCGCCGGCACCTCCCGCGGCACCGAGCGCTGCGCCCAGTGGTAGAGGACGTTGGCACCGATCACCAGCAGCATCGGCGGCCAGAGGCCGAGCCCCTCACGCGGCATCCGCGGCCTCCCCGCTCTGCCGCGCTCCGCTCACTCGCACGGCGGAGGCTCCCCCTCGGCCGGCCAGCGTGCGGGGGGCCGCACGAACGGGCGCCGGACGAGATAGCCGGCCAGGTAGTAGCTCTCGCGCAGCAGGAAGCGCAGGCGGCTGCGGGTCCCGGTGAAGCGGGTGGTCGGGGTCGGCGCCGGGGCGGCGTCGAGGCCGAGCTCGCGCGCCATCGCCAGCGCCCGCGCCATGTGGAGGGGGTCGGAGACCAGGAGCACCCGCTGCCGGCCCCTCTCCTCCCCGAGGAGCGTGCGCGCCGCGAGGAGGTTCTCGAAGGTGGTGCGCGAGCCCGCCTCGCAGAGGATCGCCTCCGGCGGCACTCCGCGGGCGAGGGCGTAGGCCCGCGCCACCGCCGCCTCGGCCCGGACGTCGCGCTCCCCCACCCCGCCGGTGAAGAGGATGCGGCGCACCCGCCGTGTCCGGTAGAGGTCGATGGCGTGCTTGATCCGCTCCTCGAAGACGGGCGACGGGCGGGCGCCGTAGATGGCGGCGCTCAGCACCACCGCGGTGTCCGCGGGCCCCTCCGAGGTCCGGAAGGAGGCCACCCCGACCCAGCCGACCAGCCCCAGGGCGACGAGCCCGAGGAAGCCGAGGGCGACGAGCGCGAGCCGGAGCGACCGGCGGCGGACCCGCCGCCTCACGGCCACGGCCGGCTCCTCTCCGCCGCCGCCCCCGGCGCGGGGGCGCGGCGCCCGCAGGGCGCTCCGAGCGACGACACGCCACGAGCATACCGGGACCGGCTCCCCGTCCGCACCGGGAGCCGGGGCTTGGGTCGCGGCCCCGGGCCTGACATCATCCCGCTCCTGAACGAGGAGCCTCCCGCATGCCCACCATCCTGAAGAAGCGCGGCACCATCGCCATCCTCACCGGCGGCGGCGACGTGCCCGGCCTCAACCCCGCCATCCGCGCCATCACCGTCCGCGCCCTGCGCGAGGGCTACCGGGTGCTCGGCATCCGCCGCGGCTGGGCGGGTCTGATCGAGGTCGACCGCGACCACCCCGAGCACGACCCGGACTGCGTCCTCGAGCTGACCGAGGAGATCGTCAACAAGATCGGCCGCACCGGCGGCACCTTCCTCCACACCTCCCGCACCCGGCCGTCCCACGTGCCTCAGGCGAACGTCCCGGTCCACCTGCGGGAGAAGTACGCCGGCGAGATGAACGACCTCACCCCCGAGGTGCTGGCCAACATCGGCCACCTCGGCATCGACATCCTGATCCCGATCGGCGGCGACGACACCCTCTCCTACGGCGTGCGCCTGCACCGCGAGGGGGTGAAGGTGATCGCCATCCCCAAGACGATGGACAACGACGTGCCGGGGACCGACTACTGCATCGGCTTCTCGACCTGCGTCACCCGCACCATCGAGATGACCCACGCCCTGCGTACCTCGGCCGGCTCGCACGAGCGCTTCCTGGTGATCGAGGTCTTCGGCCGCTACGCCGGCTTCACCGCG
>JAHDVN010000577.1 GCA_023384635.1 Thermoanaerobaculia bacterium | reverse complement strand
CAGAGCCGCAAGGAGGCGATCGAGCAGGAGTTCCGGGAGCGGCAGGAGAAGGCCCTCGAGAAGCTCGGCGAAGAGGCGAAGGAGCGTGGCCTGGTGGTCGTGCGCACGCCGATGGGGGTCATCTTCGCGCCCATCGCGGACGGGGAGGTGCTCACGCCGGACCTCTTCGAGAAGCTCGCCGACGAGCAGAAGCAGCGCTACGCCGCCGCCACCGAGGAGCTCCAGGCGCAGCTGCAGCGCGTCATGCGGCAGGCGCCCCGCTGGCAGGCCGAGCGCCGGGGCCGGCTGCAGGAGCTGCGGCGTGAGATCACGCGATTCACCGTCGAGCCGCTGATCGGTGAGGTCAGGGCGCGATACACCGATCTCCCGAACGTGGCCCGGCATCTGGAGGCGGTGCAGGCCGACATCGAGACGCACGTCCGCGCCTTCCTCGGGCCGGAGGAGAACGGGGAAGGGAGGCCGCCCGCCGCCGGGGAGAGCCGCCCGACTACCAAACGCTACCTGGTGAACCTGCTGGTCGACAGCCAGCACGCCGAGGGGGCGCCGGTGGTCACCGAGGAGAACCCGACCTACCCGAACCTGGTCGGCCGCGTCGAGCACCTGGCCCAGATGGGCAATCTGGTGACCGACTTCACGCTCATCCGGGCCGGCGCGCTCCACCGCGCCAACGGCGGCTTCCTCGTGCTCGACGCCCTGCGCCTGCTGCGGCAGCCGTATGCCTGGGACGCGCTGAAACGGGCCATCGAGACGCGGCGCCTCCGGCTCGAGTCGGTGGCCGAGTCGCTCGGCATGGCGAGCCCGGCGTCGCTGGCGCCCGAGCCGGTGCCGCTCGACGTCAAGATCGTGCTGATCGGCGACCGGATGCTCTACTACCTGCTCACGATGCAGGACCTCGACTTCGCGCGGCTGTTCAAGGTGGCCGCGGACTTCGAGGAGTCGCTCCCGCGCACCGGGGAGAACGAGGCGCTCTACGCACGGCTGCTCACCAAGCTGGGGCGCGACGAGGGGCTGCGCCCGTTCGCGCGCGAGGCGCTCGAGCGGCTCCTCGAGGAGAGCGCGCGGCGCGCCGACGACGCCGAGCGCCTCTCGCTCCACACCGGCGAGATGGTCGACCTGCTGCGCGAGGCGAACCTGCTGGCCGGGTCGGACGCGGCCGCGGTGGCGGCGCGCGACGTGGACGCCGCGGTCGCGGCCCAGATCTTCCGCGCCGACCGGGTGCGCGCGCGCTGGCTGGAGAGCGTCGAGCGCGGCACGGTGCGGTTGGAGACGGCGGGCGCGGTCGTCGGGCAGGTCAACGGCCTCGCCGTGGTGCAGGTCGGCTCGTTCGCCTTCGGGCACCCGGCGCGGATCACCGCCCGCGTGCGCCTCGGCGAGGGCGAGGTGGTGAACATCGAGCGCGAGGTCGAGCTCTCCGGGCCGCTGCA
>JAHDVN010000112.1 GCA_023384635.1 Thermoanaerobaculia bacterium | reverse complement strand
CCGCCGCCCGGAGCGGCTCGCTCCGCGGTCTAGAATCCGCGCGAGTCTCCGACCGCAGCGCCTTCGAGGATGCCCTCCGCCCGCTCGCTCTTCCGCCGCCTCCGCCTCCGGCACCTGCTCTTCCTGCTGCTCCTGGCATCGGGAACGGTGCCGATCGCCATCGGCGGCTTCCTGCTCGTGGACGGCAACCGGGAGCTGCTCAAGACCCAGGAGAAGAGCTTCCTCACCCGCTCGGCGGCCTCCCTCTCCCGCGAGCTCAACGAGAGCCTGGTGACGCTGCGCCGCCAGCTGCTCCAGCTCGGCCACGGCCTGCTCGCCTTCCCCGGCGAGGAGGGGACGGGCGAGCGCCTCCGCCAGCGCTGGGTGGGGAGCTACCTCGAGAGCTTCCTGCGGGCGAACAGCTCGCTGGTCGAGCTCCAGCTGCTCGACCCCGAGGGGGCAGGCCCGCGCTTCGGGCCGGCCGACACGGCCGGGGCGCACGAGGACGTCCTCGACGCCCTCTTCGCCGAGGCGATCGGCAATCTGCGGCCGGCCTACCGCTTCACCGCGCTCCCCCGGGGCGCGGAGCCGGCGGTCGCCCTCTCGGTGCCGATCCTCGGCGCCGGGGGTGGGGTCGAGGTGATCGTGCAGGCGGTGGCCCGGCTGCGGTTGATCGATGCCGTGGTGGAGCGCGAGGCGGAGGAGGAGGTCGGGACGTTCCTGGTCGACCGCGAGGGGAATCTCCTCTGGTCGGCGGGGGCGGATCCCGAGGTCCGCGCGCAGATCGCCGGCTCCGACCTGGTGCGCGACTTCGTGCGCAAGCCGCTGAATCTCACCGCCGAGTACGCGCTCGAGGTGGGCGGCGGGCGCCAGCAGATGGTCGGGCAGGTGAGCCCGGTCGAGGAGACCGGCTGGGGGATCGTCGTCCACAAGCCCGCCTCCGCCACCTTCCGCGCCGCGCGGCAGATGGCGCTGACCGCCGCGCTGGCGCTCGGCGTCCTGGTGCTGCTCGCGCTGGCGGTCGCCGCGCTCGCCGCCCGCTGGGTCGGCGGCCCGATCCAGCGCCTCGCCTCCACCACCCACGAGGTGGCCAGCGGCAACTTCGGGCGCCGGCTGCCCGAGGAGATGATGACGAAGGAGCTCGCCGAGCTGGCCGGCGACTTCAACCGGATGAGCGGGCACGTCGAGGAGTACGTCGGCCGCCTCCAGGAGGCGGCGAAGGCGAACGAGCGGCTGTTCATCAGCTCGATCCGTGCCTTCGCGGCGGCGATCGACGCCAAGGACCCGTACACGCGCGGCCACTCCGAGCGCGTCGCCGCGCTCAGCCGCGCGATCGCACGCCACCTCGGGCAGTCGGAGGAGTTCCAGCAGCGGCTCTGGATCGGGGCGCTGCTCCACGACGTGGGCAAGATCGGGATCGAGGACCGGGTGCTCAAGAAGGGGGGCGTGCTCACCGCCGAGGAGTACGAGGAGATGAAGCGGCACCCGGCGGTGGGGGCCGACATCCTCGCTCCGATCGAACCGCTGCGCGACATGTTGCCGGCGGTGCGCTGGCACCACGAGAACTGGAACGGGCGGGGCTATCCGGACGGGCTCCGGGGCGAAGAGGTGCCGCTCATGGCGCGGATCGTGGCGGTGGCCGACTGCTTCGACGCCATCACCACGAACCGGCCCTACCAGAAGGCGTACGAGCCGCCGTACGCGGTGGCCACCATCACCAAGCTCGCCGGTACCCGCTTCGACGCCAAGGTGGTGACCGCCTTCCTGCGCGCCTACGAGGCGGGCGACTTCGCGAGCCTCGGCGAGCCGGAGGAGTCCGATTCGCTGCCGGCTGCGGCGGCGCACTGACGCGACGCCCGATGCCGTTCCACTACGTCCTCGGCAACCTGCTGGCCCGGAACGAAGGGGCGGTGGGCGTCCTCTTCCTCGACGACACCGGCGAGACGATCGACCTCGCCTGCTCGGACTTCAGCCCCTACCAGGCGCGGGTCACCGGCGCCTACCTCGGCATCTACCTGCGCCAGCTGGAGCGCTTCCTGGCCGGCAACGAGCTCGGCGCGCCGCGCCTCGTCCACGTGGAGAAGGAGGGGCTCCACCTCTACGCCCAGGCGCTGCCGGACGGCTACTACCTCGTGCTGGTGCAGCGGCAGCCGGCGGTGGTGGCGCGCGCCCGGCAGAGCCTCGACGACGCCTGCGCCCAGCTCGTGCGGGCGCTCTTCCCCGAGCCATGAGCGGAGAGCGGGAGCCCGGCAACGGCGGCCGCGCGCGGCTCTGGGAGCGCCTCAAGGCGGGCCTGAACCGCACCCACGCGCGCCTCGTGGAGCAGCTCGGGGGGAGCCTCGAGGCGGGCGAGCCGTTCGACGAGGAGGCGCGCGCACGGCTCGAGGAGGCGCTTCTCGGCGCCGATCTGGGGCTCGCGACCACCGAGCTGCTCCTCGAGCGGCTGGAGGAGCGGTCGGCCCGGGCGCGGGGCGCGGCGCCGCTGCGCGACCTTCTGGTCGAGGAGGTCGCGGCGCTGCTCGAGGAGATCCCCGCGCCGCCGGAGGAGGGGCCCGGCCCCCGGGTCACCCTGGTGGTCGGGGTCAACGGCGTCGGCAAGACGACCTCGATCGCCAAGCTCGCGGCCCGCGAGCTCGGCGCCGGGCGGCGCGTGCTGCTGGCCGCCGGCGACACCTTCCGCGCCGCGGCGATCGAGCAGCTCGCGCTCTGGGGCGAGCGGCTCGGGGTGGGCGTGATCCGCCAGGCCGCCGGCTCGGACCCGGCGGCGGTGGTCTACGACGCGATCCAGGCCGCGCGTGCCCGCCGCGCCGACCACCTGATCGTCGACACCGCCGGGCGGCTGCACAACAAGGAACACCTGATGAACGAGCTGGCGAAGATCCGGCGCGTCGTCGACCGCGAGGCCGCGGGGTGGGCCTGCCGGACGCTGCTGGTGCTCGACGCCACGACCGGGCAGAACGCGCTCTCCCAGGCCCGCGAGTTCCTCCGCGTGGCGCGCGTCGACGGCGTCCTCCTCGCCAAGCTCGACGGCACCGCCAAGGGGGGGATGGTGCTGGCGATCGGCCGCGAGCTCGGCCTGCCGGTGCTCTACCTCGGTGTGGGCGAGCAGCCCGAGGATCTCGTCGACTTCCGGCCCCGCGACTTTGCCGCCGCGCTCCTCGAGTGACCCGATGCGCCGGGCGCTGGCGCTCGCCGCGCGCGGCCGCTACCGCACCAGCCCGAACCCGATGGTGGGGGCGGTCGTGCTGCGCGACGGCCGCCGCGTGGGGGAGGGCTACCACCGGCGGGTGGGCGGCCCGCACGCCGAGGTCGAGGCGCTCGCGGCGGCCGGCGCGGCGGCGCGGGCGGCGACGCTCTTCGTGACCCTCGAGCCATGCGACCACCACGGCCGGACGCCGCCCTGCACGGAGGCGATCCTGGCGGCGGGCGTCGTCCGCGTGGTCGCCGCCCACCGCGACCCCGACCCCCGCGTGCGCGGCGCCGGCCTCGCCCGCCTGCGGGCGGCGGGCGTCGAGGTGGAGGAGGGCCCGCTCGCCGCGGAGGCGGTGCGGCTCAACCTGCGCTACCTGGTGCCGAAGCTCCTCGGGCGGCCGCTCGTCACCCTCAAGTGGGCGGCGAGCCTCGACGGGAAGATCGCCACCGCCGGCGGAGAGAGCCAGTGGATCAGCGGGCCCGCCGCGCGGCGCTGGGCGCTGGCCCTCCGCGACGAGCACGACGCGGTGCTGGTGGGGATCGGCACCGCCCTCGCCGACGATCCCCGCCTCGACCGCCGGCTCGGGCTGGCGGGCGGACCCGGCACGCGGGTCGTCCTCGACCGGCGCCTGCGGCTGCCGCCGACGGCGCGGCTCTTCGACGGCCCGGGGCCGGTGCTCCTGTACACTGAGGCGGCCGAGGGGCCGGCCTGGGAGGCGCTCGCCGGCCGCGGCGCCGCCGTCGTGCGCCTGGAGCGCGTCGAGCCGGCGGCGGTCCTGGGCGACCTCGCCCGGCGCGGAGTCGGCAGCGTGCTGGTCGAGGGTGGCGGGGAGATCCTGGCGGCGTTCGCGGCGGCGGGGCTCTTCGAGCGCGTCACCGGGGCGCTCGCCCCGCTCCTGATCGGCGGGCGCGCCGCGCTGGGCCCCCTCGGCGGGAACGGCATCGGACGGCTCGCCGAGGCGCCCCGCGTCGAGAGCCTCCGCTGGCGGCGCCGCGGCGCCGACCTCGTCTTCGAAGGAGTGAGAGAGGGTTGTTTACCGGCATTGTGCGCGAGCGTGGGCGCGTCCTGACCGCGCCGGCGGCCGGGGCGAGCGGCGGTTGGCAGCTCGTCCTGGGCCACGGCGCCGAGCTCGCCGCCCGGCTGGAGGTCGGGGCGAGCCTGGCGGTGGCCGGGGTCTGCCTCACCGTGACCGAGCTGGCGGCGGACCGCTCGGCGGTCGAGATCTCCCCGGAGACGATGCGGCGGACGCGCCTGGGCGACCTGGCCCGTGGCGACGAGGTGAATCTCGAGCCGGCGCTGCGCGTCGGCGACGCGCTCGGCGGGCACTGGGTCCAGGGGCACGTCGACGCCACCGTGCGGGTGCTCGGCCGCCGCGAGCTCGGCGGGCACCGCGAGATCAGCTTCTCGCTGCCGGCCGCGCTGGCCGGCTACGTGGTCGAGAAGGGCTCGGTGGCGATCGACGGGGTGAGCCTCACCGTCTCCCGCCGCGCGGGGGACCGGTTCTCGGTCGCGGTGATCCCGCACACGCTGCGCTGGACGACACTCGAGGGGCTCCGCGCCGGGCACCGCGTCCACCTCGAGGTGGACATTCTGGCCAAGTACGTCGAACAGCTGCTGGCGCGAACGGCCGGCGCACCGCCTGGCCGGGACCCGGTCGCCCGGTCGGACGAGGCGTGAGCGCCTCGCGCGGCGGCTGGCGGGAGCGCCCTCCGGAGCCCTCACGGCTCTGGATCCGGTGGGCTCCGGCCCTCTGGCCCGGTCCGGAGGAGCCCTGGATCGACCTCGCCGCCGGACGCCTCGGCGCCAGCGAGCCCCCCGCCTCCGGCTGGTCTCCTCTGCCCGCCGCCCTCGAGCCCGACGTGCTCTATCTGCCGCCGGTCGCCCCGGAGCTGGCTGCGGAGCGCCACGCGCTCGCCCGCGTCGCCCGGGAGCGGGGCCACGCCGTGATCTGGCAGGCGCCGCCCGGGCCCGCGCCGGAGGTCCCGGAGGGGGCGGTCGCGGCCTGGGATCTGCTGGCGGCGGTGACGGGCGCGGCGGCCTGGCCCGCGGCGGCCCTGCCCGCCGGCGGGGTCGCCCTCTGGCCGCTCGCCCCGGGGATCGGGGGGACGCCGGAGAGCTGGGCGGCGGGCTTGGCGCGCCTCGCCGCGGCGGGTGTGGAGGCGGTCGCGGGAGTGGTGCTCGACCTCTCGCCGGCGGACCGGCGGCGGCTCGCCGCCCGCACCGACGAGCCGTTCTCGGGACCCCTCTTCCACGGCGCGGCGCCGGACTGGCGGCGCTTCGCCGGTTGCGTGCGGGCGTCCGGCCTCGCCTGGGGCCTGCCGCGACCGGCGGCCCCGCGGCCGCTGGCACTGCAAGAGCGCAATCGGGAGGTCGCGGGTCTCTTCGCCGAGGCCGCCGAGCGCTGGGCGGAAGCGGGGGAGCCCGAGGCCGCGGGGCAGGAGCTCTGGCGGGCCGCGCGAGAGGCGGAGCGGAGTGGCCGCGACCTGGCCGCACTGGCCCGCGAGGGGCAGGTCGGCCTCCTCCCGTGGCTGGGCGGCGAGAGGCGGCGCTTCGTCGAGGAGTGGGCGGCCGGAGGGCGGCCGCGCCTGCTGGTGGAGCTGGAGGAGCGGCTGGGCCACGGCGCGGGGAGGCGCCCGATGGCCGGGCCGGGAGGGGAGCGATGAGCGCAAGGCGAGTGGACGGGCCGGTCGATCTGCGGTCCGATACGGTCACGCGGCCCGATGCGGCGATGCGCCGGGCGATGGCCGGCGCCGTGGTGGGCGACGACGTCTACGGCGAGGACCCGACGGTCCGCCGCCTCGAGGAGGAGGCGGCCGCGGCGGTCGGCCAGGAGGCGGCGCTCTTCGTTCCCTCCGGCATCATGGGCAACCAGATCGCGCTCCGGCTGCTGGCGCCGCCGGGCAGCGAGGTCCTCTGCGACGAGCGGGCGCACATCCTGCTCTACGAGATGGGGGCGATGGCGGCGCTCTCGGGGCTCCAGCCGCGGACGCTCGGCTCGCACGACGGCCTGCCGCCGCCGGCGGCCTGGGCGGCGGCGCTCGTCCCGCGCGGCGGCTATCGCGTGCCCACCGGCGTGCTGGCGCTCGAGAACAGCCACAACATGGCCGGCGGCGTGCCGTACCCGCGCGAGCGGATCGACCCCGTGCTGGCCCTGGCACGCGGAGCGGCGCTGCCGGCGCACCTCGACGGGGCGCGGATCTTCAACGCGGCGGCCGCCGTCGGGACGAGCGCGGCAGAGCTCGCCGCCGGATTCGACACCGTGATGTTCTGCCTCTCCAAGGGGCTGGGGGCGCCGGTGGGTTCGCTGCTCTGCGCGAGCCGGGAGCGGATCCGGGAGGCACGGCAGCTGCGGCGGCTCTTCGGCGGCGGGATGCGCCAAGTCGGCGTGCTCGCCGCGGCGGGCTTGGTGGCGCTGCGGGAGGGGCCGCGGCGCCTGCCGCGCGATCACGAGCACGCCCGGCGCCTCGCGGCCGCCCTGGCCGAGCTGCCGGGGGCCGAGATCGACCCCGCTCGGGTGCGGACCAACATCCTGATCTTCCGGGTGATCGACCGCCGCGCCGCCGCGGGGAGCGACGCAGCCGGGCCGGTGCTCCGTCGCCTGGCCCGGCTCGGGGTCCTGGCCTCGCCGGTGGACCGCGAGCGGATCCGGCTCGTGACGCATCGCGATGTCGGCGGGGCGCAGATCGAGCGCGCGATCGCGGCCCTGCAGAAGGTCCTCGGCGGCCGGCGCCGCTAGCGCCGGCCGCGCCAGCGCCGGGCAGGGCCGGCTCTCAGCGCAGGCGGGCGACGAGCTCGATCTCGACCAGGCCGCCCTTCGGCAGCGCCGCCACCTGCACGGTCGAGCGCGCCGGCTTGTGGCTCCCCATCGCCTCGGCGTAGAGCCCGTTGAGCTCGGCGAAGTTCGCGAGATCGGCGAGGAAGACGGTGGTCTTGACCACGTCCGAGTAGTCGAGCCCGGCCGCCGCCAGGACCGCCCGGAGGTTCGCGAACACCTGCCGCGCCTGGGCGCCGAACCCACCGGTGGGGAACTCGCCGGTCGCCGGGTCGATGCCGAGCTGGCCGGACGAGAACAAGAAGCCGCCGCAGGAGACGGCCTGGCTGTAGGGCCCGATCGCCGCCGGGGCGCGGTCGGAGTGGAACGGCTGGATGGGGGTCGGGGCGGTCATCAGGGGATCTCCTCGGAGGCGCTCTCCACCACGCCGATGTAGGGGAGCTGCCGGTAGCGCTCCCCCCAGTCCAGGCCGTAGCCGACCACGAACTGGCGGGGGATGCGGAATCCGCAGTAGTCGATCGGGACCTCCACCTCGCGGGCCTCGGCCTTGTCGAGCAGCGTGCAGAGACGCACGCTCCGCGGCCGGCGGTGGCGGAAGAGGTCGAGGAGGGTGCGCAGGGTCCAGCCGGTGTCGACGATGTCCTCGACCACCAGGACGTCGGCGCCGCGCAGCGGCAGCTCCACGTCCTTCTTCAGGTGGATCTCCCCGGGCTCCTGCCCCGACCCGTAGCTCGCCGTCTGGCAGAAGTCGAGCTCCACCGGGACGGTGATCTGCTTGACCAGGTCGGCGAGGAAGAGGACCGATCCCTTCAGGACGCCGACCACCACGAGCCGCTCGGTCTGGGCGTGGTCCCGACTGATCTCCGCCGCCAGCTCGGAGATCCGCGCCGACAGCGCCTCGGCCGGGATGAGGACCCGGACCCTCGCATTCGCATTCCACATAGCCTAGAATTCCGGTCGTCTCCCGATGGGGTTATCCGGTGTCCGTCCAGGAACTTAGCGCACTCCACGCCCGCTACGTCGATCTTTCGGGACGATTCAAGGCGGCCTGGACGTTCCACCAGTTCCTGCAGGGCCTCCAGAACTTATCCGTGGAGCTCGATCTGGGCAAGACCCGGATCGATTTCCAGGTCGTCTACGGCGCGCTGAAGGACGTCTCGCAGAACCTCACCTCCGGAGCGGCCGAGAAGAGCGGCATGCAGCTCGAGTTCGTGGCGCGCCAGCTCGGCCAGCAGATGGATCAACTGACCGCGATCGACGCGCGGGTCTCTCCCTCGCTGCTGCGGCAGTTCTTCGAGCGGGTGAAGAACCAGGACGACAAGGTCCTGGCGCAGATGGTCCGTTTCTACCTCTACACGACCCGCGAGGGGCGCTGGAGCGACGACCGGATCGACAAGGTCGACTACCTCGCGACCAAGCTGGCGGAGGAGCCGCAGACGCCGAACGGTCCCGTCGCCCAGCGCGACCGCGTGATGCTGCGCGACCTCTTCGCCGGCTTCTGGGCCCTGGCGCTGCCCCCGGGCGAGATGGCCGACCCCGACGAGCTCGTTCGCCGCCGCCAGGAGATCGTCGCCCTGCGGGCGGAGGTCGCGGCCGCCGGCGGCCTCGAGGAGCTCCACCAGCGCGGGCTCGTCCGGCGCCACCGCGACATCAAGCACCAGCTCGGGCCCCTCTTCTTCGAACCGGAGCTCCTGCTCGCGGTGGTGGACGCCAACCTCGCCCTCAAGGCCGCGGTGCAGCGCTCCTACCGCCTCGAGGAGCGGCAGCTCGCAGTCGACTACCAGCAGATCCTCGAGATGGAGGGGCGGGTCGCCAGCGACCCGTCGCTCGACCGGGAGCTCGCCGAGCTGCGCACGACGGTCGATCAGTTCGAGCGCAAGCAGCGCCAGGACGACGTCAAGCTCGACGAGCTGATGGCGATCCGGCGGCAGGTGCAGAGTCTGCTGCCGCGCCTCTCCGGTCCCGCGGCCGCTGCCCCGCCGGCGCCGGGGGCGGCTGTGGCGGCGCGGCCCGCCCCGCCGCAGGACGGCGACCAGACTGCGTCCGCCCTCCCCTCGTCGACCCACGAGGAGATCCTCGGGCCGTACTTCCAGCGCATCGTGGAGGTCCTCGAGGGGACCGGCGAGGCGATCCCGCCCAAGGGCGTCACGGTGCTGCCGGAGGTCTTTCCGCTGCGCCTCGAGCCGCGCGAAGTGGTGGCGTTCCGCCGCCTCGCGGGCAACGGCCCGGTCGACCTGGAGCTGGAGCGGTTCCTCCTCGAGGCCGCGGCGCTGCGCACGAAGATCAACGAGGAGGCCGAGTCGATCATGGGCCTGCTCGACGAGTCGGCGGTGACGCGCGACGCGCCGGTCTTCGGCCGGGCGCGCCAGACGACCCGGCTTGCCGACTCCTTCGTCCAGCGCTTCCAGCACTTCATGGATCTGGCGATCCAGGACGGCAACTTCACCGAGGCGCAGGCGCTCCAGCTCCTGCGCATGCGCCTGATCCGCGACTACTCGGGCCTCTGGCTGCTCGTCAACCGGCCGACGACCTGAACGTCTCCCCGGTCCGGGAGGTCAGCTCCCGGCCGGGAGCAGCTCGGGCGCAGTGAGCAGCGCGCCGAGGAGGCGGCGGAGCCGGCCCGTCGCCTCCCGCGCCGCCGCCAGCACGTCCTCGTGGCAGAGGGGCGCGTCCGTGACCCCCGCCGCGGGGTTCGACACCAGCGAGAGCCCGAGACAGGCCAGCCCGAGGTGGCGCGCCGCGATCACCTCGAGGACGGTGGACATGCCCACGAGGCCGGCCCCCAGAGTGCGGAGCATGCGGACCTCGGCCGGCGTCTCGTAGGCCGGGCCGGTGAGCCCGGCGTAGACCCCCTCCGCGAGGGGGATGCCGAGCCGCTCCGCCTCGCGGCGGGCCAGCCGCCGCAGCGCGGGGGCGTAGGCGTCGGCGAGGTCGGGGAAGCGCGGGCCCCACGCCGTCGGAGGATCCCCCCAGAGCGGGGTGCGGCCGGTCAGGTTCAGCTGGTCGGTGATGAGGGCCAGGTCCCCGGCGGCGAGCGCGGGGTCGACGCCGCCGGCGGCGTTGGTGATCACCAGCACGCGGGCCCCGAGCCGCGCCGCGAGGCGCACCGGGAAGACCACCTGGCCCGCCTCGTAGCCCTGGTAGGCGTGGAGGCGCCCGCGGAAGTAGAGAACCCGGCGGCCGGAGAGCTCGAGCAGCTCGACGGCGAGGTCGTGGCCGGCGACCGCGCGCACCGGGAACGGCAGGAGGTCTCCGAGCGGGCGGCTCG
>JAHDVN010000576.1 GCA_023384635.1 Thermoanaerobaculia bacterium | reverse complement strand
GCCCTCGTGGCGGGCCTCGACGGCCCCGCCCATCGTGGAGAGGTCGCCCTCGCCGTCGACCTCGCGCACGCGGACGTGGCCGCCCATCGTGCGCCCCGAGAACTTCCCCTCGAGGCCGCTGAGCGAGACCTCGCCGCCCAGCGTCGAGAGCTGCACGTCGAAGCGCGCCGGAACGGTGACCTCCACGTCCACGCTCCCCGACCCGCTCTTCGTGCCCTCGTACTCCGAGCGCACGCGCACGCCGCCCGGGGTCTGCTCGGCCGTCAGGCGGATCTTCCCGGCATCGCGGCCCCGCCGCGCCACCTCGCGCACCACGGCGCCGCCCTCGCCGGCGCGCACCACCACCGCGCCGCCGGTCTTCAGATCGATCTCCAGCAGCCCGCCGGGGGCCGCCTCGAACCGCCACTCCTCCGCCGCCGCGGCGCCCGCCGCGAGGAGCAGGAAGAACGGCAACGCCATCCAGAGCTTTCTCATCACATCTCTCCCGAGTCGTAGGTCAGGTCGGCCCGCGTCAGGTACGCCCCGGCGTGCACGCGCACCGCGGGAACGCCCTCGGGCTCTCCGGCGTCGATGGCGCGCGCGAGCCGCTCCGCGCCGACGCCGCTGGCGGCCAGGTAGTCGATCGCCGCCAGGCGCATCTGCACCGACGGCTCCCGCTCGAGCACCTCGAGCATGGCGCCGCCGATCTCGTCGTCGTGCGGGTGAGCGGCCAGCCGCTCCTGGGCCGCCAGCCGCACCCCGAGGTTCTCGTCGCCGCGCATCGCCGCGATCAGCGCCTGCCGCACCCGCGGCGCGAGCTCCGAGGGCGCCAGGTCGATCGCGCGGAGGCGCGTGCCGACCGGAGTGGGCCCGAGGAGCGACTGGGCGAGCAGCTCGGAGAGCAGCGGGTCGCGGCGGTCGAGCTCCAGATCGACCCGGCGCGCCGCGTCGAAGGAGAGCCGGACTCTCCCGCCCGCGCCCTCGGCGGCCCGCAGGTTCGAGACCACCAGGCCGGGGATCCCCGCCGCCGGCTCGACCGCGGCCCGGCGGAGCTCCTCGACCAGCGAGACCGGCCGCAGGGGCGCATCCGTCCCCGGCCCGAGCCCGACGATCCGGTCCCCCGTCCCGGGGCCCGGAGCGAGGCGCCCGCCGAGCCAGAGGCCGAGGACGAAGACGGCCGCCGCCGCGAGCCCCGACCAGGCGATCCGGACCATCCCCGGCCGCCAGGCCGGAGTGGGCTCGCGCCGCGGCACCGTCGTGGCGTCGATCCGCGCCCAGACCCCGAGCCGCATCCGCACCAGCTCGTGCGGCGTCGGCTCGGGGACGCCGGCGCCGGCGCGCAACCGGGTCAGCAGCGCGTAGAGCTCGGCGCAGGCGGGACAGCCGTCGAGGTGGACGAGCAGCAGCTCTCGCTCCTCCTCGGTGGCCACGCCGGCCTGGACGCGGTCGATCAGGGGCT
>JAHDVN010000111.1:3731-10336 GCA_023384635.1 Thermoanaerobaculia bacterium | reverse complement strand
GGTAGGAAAATCGGTACAATCCTCCTACCATGGCCGGCCTCGAGCGCGTCACCCTCGCCATCGACTCCGACCTGCTGGCGCGCTTCGACCGGCTGCTCGGCGAGCGGGGGCTGGGGAACCGCTCCGAGGCGGTGCGCGACCTCATCCGCGCGCGGTTGGTGGAGGAAGAGCGGGTCGCCGGCCGCGGCGAGGCGGTGGCGAGCCTCACGCTGCTCTACGACCACGAGCAGCGCGAGCTCGCCGAGCGGCTCGTGGAGGCGGGGCACCACCACCCCGGGGCGCGCGTGCTCGCCACCCTCCACGTCCACCTCGACGAGCGGCTCTGCCTGGAACTGCTCGCGCTGCGCGGCACGCCGGCGGGGCTCCGGCGCTTCGCGGACGCGCTGTTGGGCCTGAAGGGCGTGCTGCACGGCCAGCTCGTCGTGAGCTCGCCCGCGGTCGCCACCTCGCGCCGGGCGCGGCGTGGCGCGGCGCGCGAGGAGGACGGCGGGCCCGCCGGGCACGTGCATCCCCACCCGCATCCGCATCAGGACGGCACCGCCCGGCGCCGCCGGCCGCGCCGCCGCCCGGGCCCCGGCGACGAGCCATGAGCTTCGACGCGCTCCTCCTCGCCGCCTTGCTCGCCGGCGGTGCTGCCGCACCGGCGCCCGCGAGTGCTGGGCCCGAGCCCGCCCCGCCGGCCGGCACGGTCGAGGAGCGGATCGTCGTCACCGCGCCGCCGATCGTCGAGGAGAGCCGCTACGACCCGCAGGCCGGCCTCGTGGTCGAGGTCGGGGCGCGGCAGATCGAGGACCTCGCGGCCCAGGACGTCGCCGCGGCGCTGCGGCGGGTGCCAGGGGTCGTCATCTCGCGCTACAACCCGGTCGGGAGCTACGGCGGTGGCGACGGCGGAGCGCTCTTCGTGCGCGGCCTGGGGACGGGGCGCCCCGGCGCCGAGCTCACGACACGCGTCGACGGCGTCGCCCGCTTCGTCGGCGTCTGGACCCATCCGCTGCTCGACCTGGTGGGGATCGACGGCGCGGAGCGGCTCGACGTCTACCGCGGCCCGCAGCCGGTCCTCTTCGGCGGCATGTCGTTCGCGACCGTGGACCTGGTGCCGCACCGCCGCCACCAGGAGGGGATCGAGACCCGGGTCGGCGCCGCGGGTGGCTCGCACGGCACCTCGGCGCTCACGCTGCGGCACGCGGGCCGCAGCGGGGCGCTCGACTGGACGATCGCCGGCGGGGCGCGGGGGAGCGACGGGCACCGCGAGGGGGCCGACGGGCGGACGCGCGCGCTGCTCGCCCGCGCGGGCTACGAGCTGGGGCGGGGCTGGAGCGTCGGCCTCACGCTCGATGCCGCGGCCGGGCGGGCGAGCGATCCCGGCATCGAGGGACAGGCGCCGCTGCCGGTGCGGCCGCGTTTCGAGAGCGACGGCGTGCTCGGCGTGCTCACCCTCGCGCGCCGCCACGGCGAGGGGGCCCGGGAGCGCGTGGGGACGCTCAAGCTCCACCTCGACGACGGCGGGATCGACTGGCGGCAGTGGGACGCGGCGCGGCGCCAGGAGTTCTCGACGCTGACCGACTGGCGCAACTACGGCCTGCGGCTCGAGGACCGCTTCGCGATCGGGGAGCGCGGCGACCTCACGCTCGGCTTCGAGGCGGAGCGCTACGGCGGCCGCTCGCGCGAGGAGCGCCCGGCGGGGGCGGTGCCGCTCGGCGACTTCCGCTTCGGCAACACGGCGCTCTTCGCGGGCTACGCGCACACCTTCGGGGAGCGCCTGCGCTTCGTCCCCTCGGCGGGCGTGCGCTACAACGAGAGCCGCGACTTCGGCGGCGACTGGGGAGGGCAGCTGGCGCTGCGGGTCGAGGGCCGGGCCGGCGAGGCCTGGGTGCGCGCGGCGCGCGCCTTCAACCTCCCCGGCGTCTGGGCGGCGGTCTTCTACGAGGGGTACGGGCGGGGCGAGCAGTACCGGGACCTGCGCCCCGAGCTCCTCGACCACCTCGAGGTCGGCGCCGCGCGCTCCTTCGGCGAGGGACTGCGCGTGGAGCTCTCGCTCTTCCGCAACGAGGTGACCGACGCGCTGCGCTTCCTGCCGCCGCCCCCGCCGCCGCCGCGCTGGGGGAACGTCGGGAGCTACACCGCCGAGGGGGCGGAGCTCTCGATGGCGGCGCGGCCGCATCGCGAGCTGTCGCTCTTCGTCGGCCTGACCTGGAGCCGCACCGACCCGCAGCACGTCCCCTTCGCCCCGGAGTGGACGGGGAGCGCCGGGCTCGCCTGGGCGCGCGGAGCGTGGCGGCTCTCGCTCGACCTGCAGCACCTCTCGGCGCGCGAGGCGGGGAACCTGCGCTTCCCGGGCGCTCCGTCGCGGCTCGACGGCTTCCTGCTCGCCAACGGGCGCGTCGGATACCGGTTCGCGGCGAGCGGGCTCGAGCTCTACCTCGCCGGGGAGAACCTCGGCGACGCCGACTACGCCTACCGCCCCGGCTATCCGATGCCCGGTACCAGCCTCCTCTCGGGCGTGACCTGGAGCTTCTGAGATGACCGTCGCCGAACGCGAGCCCCGCGAGCTCGACCTGCGCGCGATCTCGCGCGCGGCGCTGGTGACCGCCGCGGCGCTGGCGCTGCCGTTCGTCTTCCACGCCGTGCAGCTCGGGCGGGTCTTCCTGCCGATGTTCCTGCCGATCCTGGTCGGGGCGTTCTTCCTGCCGCTGGGCTGGGCGGTGGCCGCGGGGGCCGCGGCGCCGCTCCTCGTCGCGGCGCTCACCGGGATGCCACCGCTGTTCCCGCCGGTGGCCCTCTGGATGGCCGCCGAGCTCGGCCTGATCGGGGCCCTCGTCTCCGGCCTCGGGCGAGGCGGGCGGCGCTCGGCACTCGCGACTGCAGGGGTGGTCGGCCTCGCGATCGTCGCGGGTCGCGCCCTCTACCTCGGCCTCCTCTACCTCACCGGTCTCTGGCTCGAGCTGCCTGCCGGCCTCCTCACGCTCGCTTCCCTGGTGACGACCTGGCCGGGGGTGCTGCTCGCCCTGGTGGCGGTGCCGATCGCGGTGGGGAGCCTGGCGCGCGCGGGGGTGGAGCGATGAACCCGCGGCTTGCCCACTTCGAAGCGCTCGCCGCGCGCTGGGAGTCGATCCGCTCCTCCGAGCAGGCGGCGGAGGCGGTCGAGCGCGGCCTCGCCCTCGTCGAGCCGCTCTCGGGCGCCGCGGTCGCCGACGTCGGCTGCGGCACCGGCGCCGTGCTCGGGCCGCTGCTGCGCCGCCTCGGCCCCGGCGGCCGCGTGCTCGCGCTCGACATCTCGCCGCGGATGCTCGAGATCGCCCGCGCGCGTCACCCCGATCCGCGCATCGAGTGGCGCGCCGGCGACGCCCTCGAAGTCCCGCCGGAACGGGGGAGCCTCGACGCCGTGCTCTGCTTCGACGCCATCCCGCACTTCCCCGATCCCAAGTCCGCGGTCAAGGCGATGGCGACCTGGCTCGCCCCCGGCGGGCGTCTCCTCGTCTGGCACGACGTCGGCCGGGAGCGGCTCGCGGCGATCCACCGGAACGCCGGCCCGCCGCTCGACGCCGACCTGCTGCCGCCGGTCGAGGAGCTGGCCGGGCCCGCGGCGGCGGCGGGCCTCGAGGTCCGCCTCGCGGTGGAGGACGAGGGCTCGTTCACCTTCCTCGCCCGCCGTCCGGCCGGCGGCTGAGCGCGGGGGCGCCGCCCATGTCCTGCCACCCGCGCACCGCGCTCGCCGTGGGCGTGGCGGGCGGGGCCGCGGGCCTCGCCGGGCCGCGCGGCGCGGTGACCGCGCTCGCCGTGATGGCGCTGTGGGCCGCGCTCCTCTGCGCCCGCGGGCGCGCGCTCGGGGTGCGGCTGCTGCCCCTCCTCTCCGGCTTCGCGCTCTTCGCGCTGCTCCTCCCGTGGGCGCCGGAGGCGGGGGCCCGGACGATCGTGCGGGGCCTCGCCGTCTCGCTCGCGGTGGTGCTGGCCACCGCCGCCGCCGGCGCGAGCCGCCTCACCGCCGAGCTCGCGGCCGCGGGGCTCCCGGCCGGGGCGGTGGCGTTCCTCGTGGTGCTCGAGCGGCACGCCGGGGAGGTGCGCGCCGAGGCGGTCCGGGCGATGCGGGCGCTCGCGCTGCGCGGCGGCCTCGACCGGCTCGCCGGTCTGGGCCGGGCGGTGGGGGCGCTCCTCGCGGCGGTGGTGGGGCACGGGCTCGGCCGCGCCGACCGGGTGGCGGCGGCGCTCGCGTTGCGCGGCTTCCACGGCCGGCTGCCGCCGCCCGAGCCGTGGCGGGCGCGAGGGGAGCTTCGTCACCTGGCGCTCCTCGTGCCGCTGGCGGCGGGGCTCGCCTGGGAGGTGCAGGCGTGGAGCCGCTGAGCCTCGAAGTCGAGGGGCTCTCCCACCGCTGGCCGGGGGCGGAGCGCGACACCCCGGCGTCCCTCTCCCTCCGCCTCGAGCCCAGGGCGCGCGGCCTGCTGCTGGGGCCCAACGGCGCGGGCAAGAGCACCCTCTTCCTGCGGCTCGTGGGGCTCCTCGACGGGCCCGGCGAGGTGCGTGTGGGCGGGACTCGGCTCGAGAGGAGGACGCGGCGCGAGATCCGCCGCCGCGTCGGACTGCTCTGGCAACGGCCCGACGACGGGCTGCTCCTCCCCACGGTGCGCGAGGACGTGGCGCTCGGGCCCGCCAACGACGGCCGGCGCGCCGAGTCGCTCGCGATCGCCGACTGCTGGCTCGACCGGCTCGGCATCGCGCACCTCGCGGCGCGCCGGATCCGCGAGCTCTCGGTGGGCGAGCGGCAGCTGGTGGCGCTCGCCGGGGTGCTCGCCCGCTCACCGGGCGTGGTCCTCCTCGACGAGCCCGCCTCGGCGCTCGACGAGCGCGCCCGCGCGCGCCTCGCTGCGCTGCTCGCGGACCTCCCGGCGACGCTGCTGCTCTCGACCCACGACCCCGCCCCCTGGCTCGCCGGGCCCGGCGGCTGGGTGCGCGCCGTCGAGCTCGCGTGAGCGCGCCCGCGTCCACCGGCCCGCGCGCCGCGGTATCCTGAGAGGGCGCCCGGCGCGGGCGCGTCGGCGAGGGGAGGAGGTCGTGCGATGAACATCCGGCAGCGGATCCTCGGGCCGAGCTCGAAGTACGACCATCGGCTTCCCTACACCTACGAGGCGCGGGTCGCGGTCACCGGCGTCCCCGGCATGACCGAGAGCTTCCAGTCCGACACGCTCTGCGCCCTGCTCGAGCGGTTGGGCGACGAGCAGGTCGAGCCCGCCGAGGTGGCGCTCTTCGAGATCCGGCCCGAGGGCGAGGTGCCGATCGCCGTCGGCGACTGCCTCGGCGCGGACGGGAGCTGGCTGCGCCGGCCCGAGGCGTGCGCGATGTTCGAGCGGCTCTACGCCGGCCACGAGCGGCGGGGGCGCTGCTGCTACCGCGACCGGAGCCGCGCCGTGGACGGGCCGTTCGTCGACTACGAGCCCCCGGCCGCGCCGGCGAAGCGCACGGGCAGCTGACCCGCCGGTCTCGGCGGGCGCGCGGGCGGGGCCTTCAGCCGGCCAGGCCGGTCCAGAGGAACCAGGCGCCCATCGCGAGCAGGAAGAGCTGCGAGAGGCGGTTCACGAACGCCCGGTGGCGGGCGAGCAGCTCGTCGGCGAGCGAGAGGCCGAGCAGCGCGGGCGCCGTGCCGAGGCCGAAGAGGGCGAGCGCCGCCGCGCCGTCGAGCGGGCCGCCGCGCGCCACCGCCGCGATCAGGGCCGAGTAGAGCAGGCCACAGGGGAGCAGGCCGAGGAAGAGGCCGATCGCGAGCGGGTGCCCCGGCACCCGCCCCTGCAGCCGCGAGGCGATCTTCCCGAAGAGGCTGCCGCCGGTGTCGAGGCCGGGCACGAGGTCGGAGAGGGCGACGAGGGCCCAGACCAGCAGCACCGCGCCGGCGACGACCGCCGCCGCGCGCTGGAGGCCGAGCAGGGAGCCCGCGAGCTCCACCGCGCCGCCGACCGCTCCGGCGACGGCGCCGAGCACGGTGTAGGTCGCGATGCGGCCGCCCGTGTACCAGAGCTGCGCGGCGAGGACCGCCCCCCGTCCGCCCGCGGGCGGTGCGTAGCGGCGCGAGACGAAGAGCACGAACGGCGAGCACATCCCCACGCAGTGCCCGAAGCCGCCGAGCAGCCCGAGGGTGAGGAAGCCGAGGAGGCTGACGGTCTCGATCACGGTGCGGATCGAGCCGCGGGCGGCGCGAGGTCGACCTGGAAGCGCGCGCTCCGGGGGGTTCCCGCGACGGTGCCCTCCACGGTCGCGAACCAGCGCACCTGGCCGCTCGGGCAGCGCGGCAGGACCACCGCCGCCTCCGCCCAGCCGTCCGCGGCCGGGAGGAGAGCGTAGCGGTGGTCGCCCATCGGCATTCGCATCGCGAACGAGATCCGCCCGTCGGCGAGCGGCACCGCCGCGCCGCCGGCCTCCGCGCGCACCCGCCAGCGGTGCTCGGCGAAGGCGGTGACGGGCCGCGGCGCGACCGCGAGGCGGAGGCGGACGTCCCCGAGGTCGGCCGCGGCGTCGGCCAGGGTGACGTCCGGGAGGCCGGCGTCGGCCTCCCCCGCGGGTGGGGGCGGGGGGGGCCCGGCCCCCGCCCCCCAAGCCCCCCCCCGCCCCCGGCCCCGACC
>JAHDVN010000111.1:0-3721 GCA_023384635.1 Thermoanaerobaculia bacterium | reverse complement strand
CGTCGGCCTCCCCCGCGGGTGCGCCCGGAGCGCTCCGTGCGCGCGCCCAGAAGACCCCGGCCAGCAAGAGGCCGAGCAGGAGGAGGCCGAGCAGGGTCTGGTACCGCTTCACCGCGTCCTCACGCGTGGTAGTCGAGGCAGGCCGCGAGCGCCGGCTCCTTGAGCGGCACCGCCTCCTGCCGGGCCAGCGCCCAGCCGAAGACGAGCGTGAAGAGGCCGAGGAAGCCGAGGGTGACCGCGAGCTCGACCACCGGCAGGTGGCCGTGGGCCGCCTCGCCGCCGTGCCCGATCGCCGGCCCCACCATCACGTAGAGCTCCCAGAACTGCGCGAAGAGGACGAGCCCCGAGACCGGCACCAGGACACGCGGGTTGCGCTTCGCGGCGCGCGGGAGCAGGAGCAGGAACGGGATCGCGAACTTCACGAGCGGCAGCACCAGCAGGTAGGGGAGCCAGCCGTTGTCCGCGCGGCGCAGGAAGTAGACCGTCTCCTCGGGGAGGTTGGCGTACCAGATGAGCATGTACTGGCAGAAGTAGATGTAGGCCCAGAAGCCGGTCCAGGCGAAGACCATCTTGCCGATCGCGTGCAAGTGGTTCTCGTTGAGGAACCCCTCGAGCTTCCGGCTCGCGACCAGCAGGCCGGCGACGACGGCGAGGAAGGCGACTCCGGTCTGGACCACGTCGGTGAAGACGAGCACCGCGAACATGGTCGAGAACCAGTGGGCGTCGAGCGAGAGCAGGAGGTAGAAGCTCACCGCGCTGAAGGTCAGCGCGAAGACGACGAGGAAGACGGCGGAGAGGGTGCGGGTCGCGCGCGAGGCGGCAATCCCCCCCTCGCGGTCCTGCCGCCGCGAAATGGCGACCAGGCGCGCGGCGAAGAGAGCCCAGAGCGCGAGGCTCGCGGCCGTCAGGCTCCAGAACATCGCCGGGTTGAGGAACGGCGCCTTGTGCGCGAGCAGCGCGTCGGTGGCCACGACCTCGGGGTGGGACCAGTGGTAGAGGGAGTGCATCCCGAGCCCGACCGCCAGCGTGAGGAGGCCCCCGGGCAGCAGCCAGGCAGTCATCGCCTCGGTGGGGCGGCGCATCGTGACCGCCCAGTCGCCGCGGGCGAGCGAGAGGATGGCGAGCCACGCGACCCCGAAGACGCCGAGGCCGAGGGCGAAGAAGGCGCCGATCAGGTAGGCGCTCCAGGCGAGCCCGGTCTCGCCGCGGGAGAAGGCCCAGGCGAGGGCGGCAGCGCCCGCGGCGGCGAGGAGGGCCGCCAGGCCGCGGACCGGGGCGGGGAGGGTGAGCCGTCCGGGCGGCGCCGGGAGCGGCTGGGCGTGCGAGTGGCTCATGAGATCCCTCCGGGGGCGGCGACGGGCGCAGTGGCCGTGGGCGGGGGCGGAGCGACCGGTTCGGCCTGCTGGAGCTGGCGGATGTGGAGCACCGCCGACCAGGCGTCGCGCGCGTCCACCTGGCGGGCGTGGCTCGGCATCGAGCCCTGGCCCCGCATCGGGCGGTGGACGAGCTGGCCGTCGGGCCAGTCGCGGACCTTCTGCGTCATCAGGCTCGGTGGCCGCGGGAAGAGCGCGGTGACCGGCCCGTCGCCGGCGCCCTGCGGCCCGTGGCAGGGGATGCAGACCCGCTCGTAGACGAACCTGCCGTGGGCGAGCGCCTCCGGGGTCGGCGCGAGCGGGTTGGCGAGCTCGGCGCCGGCGAGGTCGGCCTCGTTCTGGGCGTACGGATAGGGGAGCTCGCCGACCGCCACCGTCCCCGGCTGCGGCTCCATGAGGCCGGTGGGGCGGGCGAGGAAGAGGTCCTCGCGCTGCGGCTTGAGCTTCGCCTGGTCGCCCATGTCGAGACGGTTCCCCTCGCGGTGGGGTGTCCTGCCCGCCGGCAGCCCGAGGTCGCAGCCGCCCATGGGGAGGGCCAGCAGGGCCGCCGCGGCGAGCGCCGGGAGCGCGCGGGCGCGGGAGAGGTTACGCATCGTTCCCTCCTTCGGCGTCGACGAGCCGCACGCCGTGGGCGCCGAGCGAGCGCACGAACGCCTCGGCCTCGGCGGCGTTCCACTTCGGGTCGGTGGCGGAGATCCAGAGCGCGAACCGGTCGACGGTCGCGCCGGTCTCGACGAGCATCGGCGGCGGCTGCGGGACGGTGTCGCGCTTGCCCGCGATCACCGCCACGAGCGCGCTCCCCAGGGCGGCCCAGAAGACCATCGCCTCGAAGGTGATGGGGACGAACGACGGCCAGGCGGCGAACGGCTTGCCGCCGAAGTTCATCGGCCAGTCGAAGACCATGACGTAGTTCTGGAGGCCCTGGGCGAAGAGGATGCCGCCGAGCGCCAGCGCGCCGGTGGCCCACGGGATCCAGGAGCGCTTCTGTCCCATCGCCTCCTCCATCCCGTGGATGGGGAAGGGGGTGAGGAAGTCGAAGTGCTTCCATCCGGCGTCGCGCACTTTGGCGGCGGCTGCGAGGGCCTCGTCCGGCTCGCAGAAGTGGCCGAGCACGCCCTTGGTCGAGATCGGCATCATGGCTCAGGCTCCCTGGGCCGCGGCGGTCGGAGCGGTGGCCGCGGCGCCGGCATCGGTGGGGGCGCTCCGGGCGACCTTCGGGTCCATCACCCCCTTCACCTCCGAGATCGCGACCACGGGCAGGACGCGGACGAAGAGGAGGAAGAGGGTGAAGAAGAGGCCGAAGGAGCCGACGAGGATCGCGTAGTCCCACCTCGTCAGGGCGTACATGCCCCACGAGGAGGGGAGGAAGTCGCGGTGCAGCGAGGTGACGACGATGACGTAGCGCTCGAACCACATCCCGACGTTGACCAGGATCGAGACCCCGAACAGCACCCAGGTGTGGCGGCGCAGGCTCTTCCACCAGAAGAGCTGCGGCACGATCGCGTTGCAGGTGAACATGATCGCGTAGGCCCACCAGTAGGGGCCGAAGGCGCGGTTCTGGAAGACGAAGCCCTCCCACTCGCTGCCCGAGTACCAGGCCATGAAGAACTCGGTGGCGTAGGCGAAGCCGACCATCATGCCGGTGAACATCAGGATCTTCGCCATCGCCTCCATGTGATTCACGGTGATGTAGCTCTTCATCCCGAAGTAGCCGCGCATGAAGGTCATCAGCGTGATGACCATCGCGAAGCCGGAGAAGATGGCGCCGATCACGAAGTAGGGCGGGAAGATCGTGGCGTGCCAGCCGGGCATCACCGAGGTGGCGAAGTCGAACGAGACGATGGTGTGCACCGAGAAGACGAGCGGCGTGGCGAGCGCGGCGAGCACCATGTAAGCCGACTCGTAGTGGCGCCACATCCGGTGGGAGCCGGTCCAGCCGAAGCTCAGGGCGTTGTAGAGCCTCTTGCGCCACGGGTGGGTGGCGCGGTCGCGCACCGTCGCGAGATCCGGCAGCAGGCCGAGGTACCAGAAGGCCAGCGAGACGAGGCCGTAGGTCGAGATCGCGAAGATGTCCCAGGCCAGCGGCGAGTTGAAGTTCACCCAGAGCGGGCCGCGGGCGTTCGGGTAGGGGACGAGCCAGTAGGCGAACCAGGCGCGCCCGAGGTGGATGACCGGGAAGATCCCGGCGCAGCAGACGGCGAAGAGGGTCATCGCCTCGGCGGCCCGGTTGATGCCGGTGCGCCAGGGTTGGCGGAAGAGGTAGAGGACCGCGGAGATCAGCGTGCCGGCGTGGCCGATGCCGATCCAGAAGACGAAGTTGATGATGAACGAGCCCCAGCCGACCGGCT
>JAHDVN010000110.1 GCA_023384635.1 Thermoanaerobaculia bacterium | reverse complement strand
GAGGTGGTGGTGCTCGACGATCCGCGGTTCGCCGCGGAGACGGTCTCGGCCGGGCTCTGGGAGCCGCTCGGCTTCGCCGCGGAGTCGGGGATGCGGCTCTTCTTCCTCGCCCCCCACGACGCGACGCGAACGCCGGTGGTCTTCGTTCACGGCATGCTCGGCTCGCCGCGCGACTTCGCGCCGCTCGTCGCCGCCCTCGACCGCGAGCGATTCGAGCCCTGGCTCTTCTACTACCCGAGCGGCCTCTCGCTCGATCTCTCGGCGCTCTTCCTCGCCGAGGCGCTCGAGGAGGCCAGCCGGCGCCTCGGCGTCGACCGGGTGCACCTCGTGGCCCACAGCATGGGGGGGCTGGTGTCGCGCGCGGCGCTCGACTTCCGGCTCCGCCGCGGGCGCGCGCCGCTGGTCGCCGAGTTCGTGACCCTCTCGACGCCCTGGGGCGGCGCGCGAGGGGCGCGCGGCATGAAGCTCGGCGTCGCGCTCGCGCCGGCCGTCGCCCCCTCCTGGCGCGACATGCTCCCCGCGAGCGACTTCCTCGCGCGCATCGCCGAGCGGCCGCTCCCGCCGGGGGTGCGCCACACCCTGCTCTTCGGCTACGCCGGCGGCAGCGTGCGAATCTCCGGCGCCGACGACGACTCGGCCGCGCTCACGAGCATGCTGCTCTGGGACGTGGCGCGGCAGGCGCAGTTCGTCCTCGGCTTCCCGGCCGACCACGAAGCGATCCTCGCCGACTCCCGGGTCGTCGAGGTCCTCCGCCGGCTGCTCCGGGGCCAGCCGCCCACCCCCGGAACGGAACGGCGCTGACCCTTCGCGCCCCCGTCGTTCGGGCAGAGGGGCGCGCGGGCCGAGCGTCGCGCGGTCAGCGCTTCGCGAAGAGCCCGTCGGCGGCGGGGCCGAGGAGGGCGAGGAGCGCGTCGCGGCGGATCTTGAGGGTCGGCGTCAGGAGGTCCGGGTAGTCGGCCGGCTCGCCCGCGAGCAGTGCGAGGCGCTTCGGCTGCTCGTGCTCGGAGAAGGCGCCGAGCGCGGCGCGCACCCGCGCCAGCAGCTCGCGCTCCGCGTCGAGGCCGGCGGCGGCGAGCCGCTCGAGCTCGGCGCGGTCGACGAAGACCGCGGCGGCCACGAACGGGCGCCCCTCGCCGAAGAGCACCGCGGCACGGAACGGGTCGCAGGCGGCGATCGCCTGCTCGACCGGCTCCGGTGAGAGCTTCTTGCCGTTCGAGAGCGCGAGCATGTTCTTCGACCGCCCCTCGATCCAGAGCCAGCCCTGCTCGTCCATGCGCCCGAGGTCGCCGGTGCGGAAGAAGCCGTCCTCGGTCCAGGCGCCGCGCCCGTCCTCCGGCTCGAGGAAGCCGGAGAGGAGCAGCGGCCCGCGCAGCAGCAGCTCGCCGTCCGCCGCGAAGCGCACCTCGTGGTCGGCGGTGACGAGGCCGGCGCAGCCCTCCCGGCGGGGCCCATCGACGAAGTTGCAGGAGATCATGCCGGCGGTCTCGCTCATGCCGTAGATCTCGACCATCGGGATGCCGAGTGACTCGAAGAAGCGGAAGCGCGGCGGCGGCACGGGTGCACCGCCGGCGTTGAGGGCGCGGATCCGGCCGCCCAGCTTGGCGCGCACCGCGCGGCCGAGGGCGCGGTCCGCGAGCGCGGTGCCGAGCCGGTCGCGGATGCTCCGCGAGCCCCGGAGACGCCGGCGCTCGGCGGCGGCGAGCGCGCCGCGCAGCGCCGCGCCGAGCGGCGCGGGCATCGCCGCGAGCCGCTGCTCGACCGCGGCCCGGATCCGCTCGTAGACCGCGGGGACGGAGAAGAGGTAGGTCGGCCCGAGGGCGAAGCCGGGTTCGATGTCCTCCCGGCGCGTCACCATCAGGAGCTCCTGCCCCTGGCCGATCCCCATCACGAACTGCGCGTGGCCGGCGACGTGGCCGTAGGGGAGGAAGTGGAGGCCGACGTCCTTTTCGGTCAGGCCCACCGCCCCCTGCGCGGCGTCGATCACCCGCACCGCGGCGCGCTGCGGCACGCGGACCCCCTTCGGCCGGCCGGTGGTGCCGCTGGTGAAGAGGAGGAGGAAGGGGTCCTCCTCGCCGACCGCGGCCGCCAGCGCGGCGAGCTCGGCGAACGGCAGCCCCGGGGCGCCCTCGCCGCACGCCTCCGCGAAGGTCGCGGCGGCGACGCCGTCCGGGAGGCTGGCGCGATGGAGCGGCTCGGCGGCCACGACGGCTGCGAGACCCGCCGCCGCCAGCTCGCCGCCGGCCGGCGCGAGCTTGCCCCAGGCCTCGGCGTCGCCGACCAGAGCGACCCGGGGCTTCACGCGCCGCGCGATCGTCCGCGCCTGCTCGCCGGCCAGGCTCGCGAAGAGCGCGGCCGGCTCGGCGCGCAGGCACTGCGCGGCGAGCGCGAGCATCTGCCACTCGGGGGAGTTGGCGGCGAAGAGGAGCACCCGGTCACCGGCCTCGACCCCGGCCGCGCGCAGGAAGACGACGCCGCGTCCGACCCCCGCCGCGAACTCGGCGAAGGTGAGGGTGCGCGGCGGTGGAGCGCCCGCGGGCCCGACGAGGCGCAGGAAGACCCGCTCCGGCACGCGCCGCGCGGTCGCCACCAGCAGACCTGGCAGCGTGCGCTCGGGGAGGCGGACGGGCTGGAGGCGAGCGGTCATACGGGGCCCGAACACGAGAAGCCTACCCCAGAGGTGCCGTGGCGTCGCGCTGCACCGTTCCTGGTGCAGCGATCCCTCCGGCAATCGCGTCTACGGCAGGATCTTCCGCCAGCGGCTGGCCGATCTCTGCAACGGCGCGGCCCACCGCCAGATCCGTCGCTGGCAGCTGCACAGTGAACCGACCCCCTGGTGCCCGGTGATCGCGGCCCGCTGCGGTGGCGGGTCTCCCGTCCCGAGCCGGGGGACCTGCCTCGCCCGCCTCACGCCGCAACCCGACGGGCTTCGCGCGCGGCCGGCGGGGCGGGTGGCTCGCCCCGGATCGGCAGCCGGATGCTCCCCATGGGCGGCGTGGAGGTGATCTGCAGACTGCAGTGGTAGAATTGAGCTTTCGAACAGTAGGTACTGGCTTCAACCTGGAAGTGGTCGTCTGCCCATCGACGACCGGTTCGGCGCCGGGCCAAGTTCCATCTGGACTCCGGGAGCTGGCCCGCGCCGCGCACCCTTCCTCTGACCCTGGAGGTGGACCCGTCATGAAACACGCCCCGGCTCTCCTCGTCGCCTTCGTTCTCGCGACCTGCCTCGCGAGCCCGGTCAGTGCCCAGATCGTCCTCATTGGCGGGAGCACGAACAACGGAAACCTCGACCAGACCTACGCCCAGGAGATCACTCCGGGCGCATTCCTGCCGAAGCCGACCGTCTGGATCAACGAGGGCACGAGAGTCATCACCGGCGCGTACGAAGGCGAGCTCTCGTCGGAGCCGTGGGCCGGCCCCGCGCCGACCCCGGTGACCACCGATGGCAGCGGTCTGCCTCTTCCGGACGGCTGCGCAGGCTTGGACTGTGCCGTGTTCTTCAAGGCGTTTACCGGGGACGTGACCAACGGCGCGGCGACCGCCCACCTGTATCAGGATCATCCGGCCGTCCCGGGAGCGACCTACGTCCTCACGGGCTGGGCCGGTGCCGAGATCAATTTCCTGGCGGCAGGTGCCGAGATCGCCCTCGAGTTCCTGGACGGCGGAAACAGCGTGATCCCGCTGAGCGGCCAAGTCATCGATCTCCTGCCGACCCTCGCCGTTCCCAATGGTCAACCCTTCAGCTACAAGCAGTACTCGGCGACGGCTGTTGCGCCCGCCGGGGCGGTCGGTGTGCGGGCCCGGGTGTCGTTCCTCGACGGCACCTCCAATCCCGCCGGCGGAGGGCAGGCCTTCGTCGTCGACGATTTCACGCTGGTCTTCGAGCACGCCTCGGTTCTCGAGATACCCACACTCGACCCGCGTGCGCTGGCCGTTCTCGCGCTGCTCCTGGTCATGGCCGCGATCTGGGTGCTCCGTGTCAGGTGACGGGCCGAAGGTGCCGGAGACCCCGGCCGCAACCGGTTGGGAGTCGCGCGCGATGCGCGGATTCCGCTCGGGCACCAGGATCGCCTGGTAGCGCCGCTCCCGAGGCGGTCCTTCCCGGCCGGGCTTCGGTGAGCTCCCCGACCCTTCCCAGAGGGCTCATCGCGGCGAGCCGGGGGCCGTGCCGAGCCAGCGCCGGAACCGCCGCTCCAGCGCGTCGAGGTCGAGCCCCAGGGCCGCGGCGAGCTCCGGGGCGGGGGTGTCACCGCGGACGGTCCGCGCCGCGAGCCAGGCGCGAAAGCGGGGGGCGAGCTCGGGGTCGAGAAGCAGGAAGCGGACGAAGAGCGCCGCCTGGTCGTAGTCGTAGGTCACGGCGCCGCGGTCGAAGTCGCCGGCGGAGAGGCCGGTCAGGCGCGCGACCGTCCCCGCGCGGCCGGTCGCGTAGCCGCCGAGGAGCCGGGCCCGCAGCCCCTCCAGCCCGGCGAAGCCGGCGAGCGGGGCGATGCGGTCGCCCTCGGCCGAGTAGCCGAGGGCGTCGGCCAGCCCCTCGGCGAGCCAGGGCTCGAGCCGGGATCCGAAGGTGCGGCGGTGGGCCAGGTGCGCGAGCTCGTGGATCAGGGTGCTCGCCACCTCGTCGAGCGGCGTGTCGCCCACGGGCAGCGCCACCAGTCCGTCGGCGGCGAGCGAGAAGCCGGCGGCGACCCGCGGCAGGCGCGGGTCCGCCTCGACGTAGCGCCGGAACCGCCGCCGCTCGGCGAAGAGCACGAGGGTGCCCGCCGGCGGGTGGCTCGGCGCCACGCCGAGGCGCTGGTGGTACTCCGCCTCGAACGCCGCGACCGGTCCCACGCAGAGTGCGCGAAGCCGGCCGAGGAGCGCGCCGCTCGCGTCGGTCACCAGCCGGTACGGGCCGCACGCCTCCTCGGCCACCGGGAGCCCGAGCGCCGCCCGCGCCGCCGCCATCGCTGCCGGATCGCCCGCGCTCACCGCGCGCCCCGCGGGCTCGGGAGCCACCCGCCGAACCGGGGCGGCCGGCGTCGCCAGGGGCCAGGCCTCTTCGGCTGGCTCGCCCCGGCAGCCGGCGATCAGGAGAAGCGCCGCTGCGCAGAGGTGGCGAGTCCTCCTCCCACCGCGCCTTCCCGTGGCCGCTCTGCCCGGTGAGCTCGAGATTGGTGTGGCGGCCATCTCGGGAGTCAGCCTATCCCGCGTCGCTCTGGAGAAGAGACCGCGGGAAACGCCTGCGGCCCCGCCGGAGCGGGGCCGCAGGGGGGACGGAGGGCTGTGGACCGTCAGGTGCGGCGCAGGAGCACAAGCGCGGCGCCGGCCAGCAGCAGGCCGAGCAGCGCGAGGCCGGCGCCGTCGAGGGCCGGAATCTCCAGGATGCTCGGAGCTGCGAAGACGGCCGTCACGGTGACGTCGGCCGCCGCCGTGAAGGAGTAGGGGTTCACGGTGATCTGCGTGCTGTCGACCAGCCAGTGGAGGAAGGTCGAGCCCGGGTTGGGGGTGGCGGTGAGGGTCACGAGGTCGCCGACGTTGTAGATGCCGGCGCCGGTGACCGTCCCCGCTCCGGGCGGCTCGACCACCACGGTCACGGTGACCGCCGTCGTCGAGCAGGGCTCGCAGTTGAGCTGCAGCAGCGACTCGAACGGCATCGGGCTGATCGCACCCGAGCCGACCGTGCCACCCACCGTCCAGACCTTGCCGTCCAGATGCCAGCCGGCCGAGCCGAGCTGGCCGACCGCGAGCTCCTGGGCGAGCGGACCATCCCAGGTGTTGGTCGCGATGTCGTAGACGAAGACCGTGGTGTTGTAGGTCCCCCAGCTTCCATCGGGGTCGCCCCCGAGCAGCACGATGGCGCCCCAGTCCTCCTTGCAGACGAGGGTCGGGGTCATGGCGCCGGCGGCGGCCGGGATGGCCGCGCGCTGGGTCCAACGGGAGCCCGCGGGCGCCATGGGGTCGAGCACGAAGAAGTCGTGGTAGCCGCGGTAGTCGCCGCCCACGTAGATCAGGCCAAGGCAGCCGACGCCGGCGCCGAGGATCTGGCCGTCGGGCGAGGAGCCGGCGGGCTTGTTGTCGAGCTGCGTCCAGGCGTTGGCGATCGGGTCGTACTGCCAGGTCTCCTGGGTGGTGGTGGCGAACGAGCTGTCCGGCCCGCCGCCGACGTGGAAGAGGCACTCGCCGGAGCCGGACGAGCAGTTGCCGACGCCGCCGGCGCCGCCGCCACGGGTGACGGGCAGGTTGGCGGGGGTGGCGTAGTCCCAGGTTCCGATCGCCGGGTTGTACACCTGGAGCTCGTTCGTGCCGGCGAAGCCCGAGTTGTAGCCGCCGGCGACGTAGAGCAGACCGCCGATCCAGCCCACCACGGGGGAGAAGCGGGGATCCGGCAGGTCGGCGAGCTGGGTCCAGGTGCCCGTCGCCGGGTCGAACATCTGCAGGTCGGGGTTGATGGTGCTCGACCCCACGCCGAGGCCGCCGACCACGTATCCCACCGGGCCACTCGCCGCGGGGTGCGTGCCCACCGCGGAGCCGGCCCACTGGTTCCCGGTGGCGCCGGTGATCGGCTCGGCCTGCCAGCCGGCCGGGTCGAAGCCGCCCTCGATGAGCGTCTTGCTGATCGTGGCGGTGTCGGTGTAGGCGGGGTTCGTGGCGTCCACCGCGGTCACCTCGCAGATCACCACGTCGCCGAAGTCGCCCTGGGGGTAGATCTCGACGGTGCCGGTATCGGTCTCGCCATCGGCGAGGGTCGATTGCGCGGGGCCGGTGCAAGTGCCGCTGCCTTGGGTGATGGCGTAGGTGAAGTTGACGGTGGTGCCCGCCCCGGTGTTGTTCCAGATCGTGAGCTCGTGCTGCTGGGTCTCGCAGGGGCAGTCGGAGGCGAGGGTCTCCTCCGGGCTCAGGTAGACGCCAGGGAGGAGTGGCCCGATCGGCCCCCAGTTGCCCGCGACGCTGTGCGGCGCGCCGCCCCAGCCGTCTCCGATGTAGTTCCACGGGAGGGTCCAGGGCGATCCGGTGGTGTTGGGGATCGTGACGTTGGCGCAGAAGTCGAAGTTGGTGCCGCTGCTGCCGCCGTTCCAGGCGCCGCAGCCGGTCGGCAGGGTTCCGGCGCTCTGCCAGGAGACGACGTTGCCCGCGGCCGTTCCGTAAACCGGGGGCAGCGCGCCGCCGCAGCCGTTCGCGACCGGGACCGAGTTCGCGGCCACCGAGTTGACGGTCCAGCCATCGGGCAGGTTCACGTCGAAGCGGTCACCGTATTCGAGATCGGGTGACTGGACGAAGACGGTGAAGCAGAGGTCGAAGGGGCTGCCGATGGTGAGCAGGGTCGGCGTCACGTTGGCGAGGGTGGAGGTGCCGACGTTCTCGCCGCCGGGAGCGGAGGCGGAGAAGGTGAGGCGGGGCACCGCGGGCGGCTTCTCCGACCCCTGGGCCAGGGCCGGCGCCGCGAGCAGCAGAACCACCGCCAGCAGCACGCTGGCGGCACGCGAGTGGGGCATGTGGACTCTCCTCCTATGCGAACAGGTTCCCCGGCGGGCGTGCGACCACGGCGGTCGCGGGGGCGTCCACCGGTTGGGGTTCCCTCGTGGGTCCTCGGGGGCGGGTCTGCTGTGGAGCGGCAGCGGGTGACGCTCGACGTCTCACCTCCTCGGGCAGCCAAGCCAGACGCGACCTCGGGTCGCGACCGTGAATTCCGGGAGCGCAGCGCTCTCATTTTCGTGGATGGGACGGGTGCTGTCAACGCCGACCGGGGGACGGTGGCGCCCTCGGGCTCTTTCGGGCGGGGGGCGGTCGCCGGCGCGCGCGGGCTCCTCAGCCCGGCCGGTAGCGCACCGCGACGCGGCTGTAGGCCTCGCGGAAGGGGATCCCCTCGGCGAGGACCAAGCGGTGGGCCTCCTCGGCGGCGCCGAGCTCGGGGGGCAGCGCGATCCGCTCGGGGAGGAAGCGCAGGTCGGGGAGCGCGGCCGCGAGGAGCTCGGCGGTGGTGCGCGCGAGGTCGCAGGCGCGGAAGAGCGGGGCCTTCAGGCGCTGGAGGTCGCGGTGGTAGCCGGAGGGGAGCTTGGCCGGGAGCGCGAGCGCCTCGACGAGCGCGCCGAGGGTGACCGAGGACGCCGCGCGCGCGAGCTCGAAGAGGTCGGGGTTGCGCTTCTGCGGCATGATCGAGCTGCCGGTGGTCATCGCCGCCGGCAGCGCGACGAAGCCCAGCTCCTTGGAGGCGAACCAGACGAGATCCGCGGCCAGCCGCCCGAGGTCCTGCACGAGGAGGTGGACCTCGAAGAGGAGCTGCGCCTCGGCCTTGCCGCGGGAGAGCTGCACCGCGGTGACCGGCTCCTGGACCTCCGCGAAGCCGAGCGCGGCGCGCGTCGCCTCGCGGTCGACCGGCAGCCCTGGCGTGCCGTAGCCGGCGGCCGAACCGAGGGGGCTCTTCTCGATCCGGCGGGCGCAGGCCGCGAGGCCCGCGGCGTCGTCCGCGAGCTCGGCCGCGAAGCCGCCGGCCCAGAGCGGGACCGACGAGGGCATCGCCGGCTGGAGATGGGTGTAGCCGGGCAGCGCGACCCCCGCGTGGGCCTCCGCCACCGTGCCGAGCGCCGCCGCCACCGCCCGCGCGCGCTCGGCGAGCACCCCGGCTTCCGCGCGCATCCAGAGCCGGAGGGCGGCCAGCACCTGGTCGTTGCGCGAGCGGCCGAGGTGGACGCGGCCGCCGGCGGCGCCGATCCGCGCGGTCAGCCGCCGCTCGAGCGCCGTGTGGCCGTCCTCGTCGGCGAGCTCGACGCGCCAGAGGCCGCGCGCGTGCTCCCGCCCGAGCGCCGCGAGGCCGTTGCGGATCGCCGCGGAGTCGGCCGCCGTCAGCAGGCCCTGGCGCTCGAGCATCGCGGCGTGCGCGATCGACGCCGCGACGTCGTGGGCGATCAGGCGGTCGTCGAGCGCGTGGTCCTCGCCGGCGGTGTAGGCGAGCACCCGCGCGTCGAGGCTCTCCCCCGTGTCCCAGAGACGGCTCATGCCGCACCTCCCCGCTCGCGCGCGACCTCGTCCGCGAAGGCGCGCACGAGGCCCTCGTAGAACGCCGCCCCGTCCACGATCTCCTCCTCGAGCACGAACTCGTCGGGGGTGTGGGAGCGCTCCGAGCGGCCGGGGCCGGCCTTGATCCCCGCGACGCCGTCCGGCAGCAGCGCCCAGTCGGAGAGCGTCGCCGAGCCGTAGAGACGCGCCGCGGGGCGGGCGGCGCGGGCGGCCGTGAGGAGCGCCGAGCCGGGCGGCGTGCGGCGGGGCGCGAAGCGGTCGGAGACGACCCGCACCTCGGCCGCGACCGCCGCGCGCACGCGCGCCGCGATCGCCTCGCCCGCCATGCCCGGCACGGTGCGCAGATCGAGCAGCGCCGTCGCCTCGGCGGGCACGACGTTGCGCGCCTCGCCGGCGCGCACCACCGTGGGCTCGAGGGTCGCGCCCCCCAGCTCCGGGTCGGCGGGGCCGAGGTCGAGCCCGTCGAGGGCGACGAGGTCGCGGGCGAGCAGGCGGGCGGCGTTCGGCGCCCCGAGCGCGCGGGCGTGCGCGGCGTGCGCCGCCGCGCCGCGCGCCACGAGCTCGAGCAGCAGGAGCCCCTTCTGCGCCACCGCGAGATCGAGACCGGTCGGCTCGCCGAAGACCGCACCGGCGAGCGCGAGCCCGCGCGCCGCGAGGCGGTCGAGGACGTCGCGCGTGCCGCGGCTCTTCGTCTCCTCCTCGGCGACGAGCGCGAGGCCGACGGCGATCCCGGGAACGGCGCCGGCGGTGGCGAGGAACGCGGCGACCAGCGCGGCGACGGAGGCCTTGGCGTCGTTCGCCCCGAGGCCGTGGACGCGTTCCCCCTCGCGCGTCGCGGCGAACGGTTCGCGCCGCCAGCCCGGGGCCGGGGGCACCGTGTCGAGGTGGCTGTCGAGGAGGAGGAGCGGCCCGCTGCCGGCGACCGCGAGGAGCGAGTGCCCGAGCCGCTCCGCCGCCACGCCCCGCGCCGCGAGGAAGCCCGCGGCGAAGTCGGCGATCGCCCCCTCGTCGCCCGACACCGAGGGGGTCGCGACGAGCGCGGCGTGGAGCGCGAGCAGCTCCTCGCGGGAGAGCCTCACGGCGCGGCCGCCGCCTCCCGGGCCGCCGCCGCGTCGGCGACCACCATGGTGCCGATCCCCTCGTTGGTGAAGACCTCGGCGAGCAGAGCGTCGCGGGCCGCGGCCGGGATCACGTGGACGCGCGGCACGCCCCCCGCGAGCGCCCGCCGGATCGCCGCCGCCTTGGGCAGCATGCCGCCGGAGAGGGCGCCGCGCGCGGCGAGCGCCTCGAGGCCGGCCAGATCGACGAGCGAGACCACCGAGCGGGGATCGTCGGCGCGCTCGAGGATGCCGGGCGCGGCGGTGGCGAGGATCAGCTTGCCG
>JAHDVN010000109.1:811-10430 GCA_023384635.1 Thermoanaerobaculia bacterium | reverse complement strand
CGGAGCCGCGCCGGGTCGGCGAGGGCCGCGAGATCGGCGACGAACGGATCTGGAGAGGTCGGCGAGAGATTCATTCTTCTATTGACATAGAAGAATAAATCAAGCCGCTCGGGGTCGTCAAGCCCTCCGGGGGCCCCCCGACCCGGAGATCGCCCTCTCCCACCAGGAGGCGAAGCGCGGGGCGCCGGCGAGCAGCCGGGCCTCCTCGGAGGCCCAGGGGGAGAGGCGCTCCGGGCTCTCCCGGGCCACCGAGAGCACCTCCTCCCACGGGTGCCAGGCGATCTCCGCGACCTCGGACGGGTCGGGCCGCGGCTCTCCCCGGGCCCGGCCGGCGAGCACCGGGCAGATCTCGTTCTCGACCATCCCGTCCTGCTCGGCGCGGTAGCGGAAGTCGGGAAGGACCACCTCCACCTCCTCCGCCGCGAGACCCAGCTCGTCGGCGAGCCGGCGTCGCGCCGCCGCCGCGAGCTCCTCTCCCGGCCCCGGATGGCCGCAGCAGCTGTTCGACCAGACGCCCGGCCAGGTGCGCTTGGCGAAGCTCCGGCGCTGGAGGAGCGTGCGCCCCTCCCGGTCGAAGAGGAAGAGCGAGAACGCCAGGTGGAGCGGGGTGCCGGCGTGGTGCACCTCGCTCTTCGGGGCCGTCCCGATCGCGTGCCCCGCCTCGTCCAGCAGCACGACCATCTCGACCGGACCCTCCCACTTCTCCCGCACCGGCCTCCCCTCTTCTCCCGCCGGCCCGGGGACCCGGGCGGCGCGACCCTTCAGTTTATCGCCGGGCGCGGCGCCCCGGGGGATCAGCAGCACGGCCGCGGCCGCCCAGGCGAGCGGCAGGGCCGGCTGGTGGAAGCGCGGGAGCTGCTCGGTGGCCAGCGCGTGGAAGAGGTACGAGAGCGCCGGGAGCGAGAGCAGCGCGAGCCGCGGGCCGTGCCGGTCCGCGAGGGCCCTCCCGAGCGCCACGGCGCATCCGGTCGCGAGCAGCAGCCCGAGCGGCAGCGCGAGGTCGAAGGGACGGGCCCAGCCCGGCGAGCGCTCGGCGAAGAGCCCGCGCCAGAGCAGCGGCGGCAGGGCGAGCAGGTACGCCCCCGGCCGCTCCCGGATCGCGGCCAGCGCCTCGCGCCGGAGGGCGGCGTCGGCGGCGAGTCGATCCCCCCCGTCGCCGAGCAGCTCCCGATGCCGCCGGACCGCGCGCACGAAGTAGTTCGTCTGCTCGGGCGGGCCGCTCCAACGCCAGCGGTCGAGGCGGCTCTCGGGAAACCACCGCCGGTGGAGATCGCCCGCGAGCCCTCCGGGGGTCCAGGCGAGGGCGGCGGCCCAGGGCCCCTCCCGCGCGACGTCGATCCCGAGCTCGGCCCGCGCCAGCGGGACGACGCGGCTCTCGGCGAGCGCCCAGTGCCCGAAGCGATGGGCGTTGCGCGCCGCCCAGGCGGCCGGCGCGAGCAGGGCGAGGCCGGCCAGGAGCGCCGCGAGGCCGGCCAGGCGGCGCCGGCCCGGGCGCCCTCCGGCCGCGCCCCCCAGCAACGGCACGAGGGCGGCGAGCGGAACGAGGTAGGCGAAGGCGGCGCGGGTCAGGACCAGGGCCCCGAGGAGCAGGCCGGCCGCGGCGGCGCTGCGCGCCCAGGGCGCGGCGGCGAGCGCGGCGAGCACGAGCGCCGCGGAGGTCAGGAGCGCCGCTGCCAACGCCTCCGAGGCGAGCTGACCGGAGAGGCGGAGGAGAGCCGGGCTCGTGAGCGTGAGGAGCCCCGCCGCGGCCGCCGCGGCCCGGCCCCCTCCGAGCCGGCGCGCGGCCCGCGCTGCAGCCCACGCCGCCGCAGCCAGCAGGAGGCGCTGGGCGCTCCCGAGGCAGGCCACCGCCCGCCGCGCGGCGGCCCCGCCCCGCACCAGATCCTCGGGCCGCGCCGGGGGATCCGCACCGCAGAGCCGCCAGACCGCCGCGACGAACGCCGCGTACCCCGGCTCCCGGTAGGCGTCGGGCGCCGGCGATTCACTGTCCGGCGCGTGGGAGAAGACGCCGTGCCGGAGGAGGTGGATCGCCGCCTGCGCATAGTCGCGCTCGTCGTCGGTGAGCGCCCCGCGCTCTCCCGGGGCGCTCAGGATCCAGAGCGCCACCGCCACCGCGAGCGCCCAGCCCCCCCACCTCCTCCACCCGGCCCATCCGCCCATCGCGGCCCTCCCGGGAGGGAAAGTAGCAGAGGCCTCCCCGCTGCGGGCGTGAGATGCTCTGCGCCATGGACCGTCCGGAGCCGGAGAGTCCCCGCGCGACCTCGCAGACCGTGGAGACGCCGCTCCTCGACCTCCTCGAGGCGATCCGGGAGCTGCACGCGGCGCCCGATCTCTGCTCCGGCCTCGCGCGGCTCGCAGCGCGGATCCGCGAGCACCTGAGCTATCGCACCTTCGGCGTCCTCCTGCTCGACGACCGGGGCCGCGAGCTGCGCTTCCACCACGCCATCGGCTATCCGCCCGGCGTCGCCGAGCAGTGGCGCTTCGGGCTGGGCCAGGGGATCATCGGCACCGCCGCGGCCACCGGCAAGGCGTTGCGCGTGGACGACGTCCGGGAGGATCCCCGCTACCTCAACGCCGGCGAGGAGATCCTCTCCGAGCTCGCGATCCCCCTGATCGCCAAGGGGCGCACCATCGGCGTGCTGACCCTCGGCCACGCGGCTCGCGCCCACTACTCGGCGGCCGACGAGCGGCTGCTCGTGCTGCTCGCCGACCACCTCGCCACCGCCATCGACAACGCCCAGCTGCACGAGAACGCCCGCGCGCAGGCGCGCACCCTCACCCTCCTGCACGAGGTGAGCCGGGAGCTGAATTCGATCCTCGACCGCCGCGAGCTGCTCGCGCGGGTGGCGGTGGCGATCCGGCGCCTCATCGACTACGACCTCTTCACGGTGCTGCTCTGGGAGGAGCGGTCGCAGCTGCTCGAGCCGTGGCTGAGCGTCGGGCGGGACGGCACGCCGCGCAAGGGAATGGTGGGCATGGCACTCGGCACCGGCCTCTGCGGCACGGCGGGGCTCCTGCGCCAGCCGGTGCGGGTCGCCAACGTCCGCCTCGATCCCCGGTTCGTCGACTGCTTCCCGGGCTTCGCGACCCGCTCCGAGCTCGCGGTGCCGCTCGTCTACAAGGACCGTCTGCTCGGGGTGCTCGACCTCGAGAGCCTCGCCTACGACGCCTTCACCGCGCACCACGAGCAGCTGCTCTCGACGCTCTCGGGCTCCCTCGCCGTGGCGCTCGAGAACGCCCGCCATTACGAGCAGCTGCAGGCCGAGGAGAGCCGCTACCGCTCGGATCTCGCCACCGCCAAGCAGATCCAGCGCCAGCTGCTGCCCAAGGCGAGCCCCTGGATCCCGGGCCTGCAGGTCGGCTTCGCCTTCGAGCCGGCGCGCGACCTCGGCGGCGACTTCTACGACTTCCTCCCCTATGGCGACGGCCGGATCGGCTTCGCCGCCGGCGACGTGGCGGGGAAGGCCACGGCGGCGGCGCTCTACGGCTCGTTCGCGGTCGGGCTGCTCAGGGAGTACGTGGCGCAGCAGTGCCCGTCGCCCGCCGCGGTCCTCGGCCAGCTCAACCTGAAGCTCGGCCAGCTCGGCGTCGACGGACGCTTCCTCGCCATGGCGTTCGCGCTCTTCGATCCGGCGCGCCGCCTGCTGCGGCTGGCGAACTCGGGGCTCCCGTTCCCCTACCTCGTCCGCGGCGGCAAGGCCGCGGTGATCGAGGTCGCCGGCACCCCCCTCGGCCTGCTCCCCGATCGCTCCTACGACGAGCTCGAGGTCGCCCTCGAGCCGGGCGACCTGGTGGTCTTCACGACCGACGGCATCGACGAGAGCGTCGACGCCGCCGGGCACGAGATGGGGCGGGAGCAGGTGGGGGCGGTGCTGCTCGACCTCGCGGACCGCCCCGCCCGGGAGGTCGCCGCGGGGCTGCTGGCCGCCTGTCGCCGCCACAGCGGCGAGGACGAGCCCGCCGACGACCGGACCATCCTCGTGCTGCGGCTCGCGCCGGACTAGACGGCGATCACCTCGACCGCCGGGGGATCGGCGAGCGCCTTCTTGACCGAGCACTGCAGGGCCGCCCGCACGATCGCCGGGCGGTACTTCTCCGGGAACCCCTCCGGCAGCTTCACCTCGATGCGCACGGCGTCGAGCCGGCGCGTCTCCGGATGGCGCTCGGCCACGAGCGAGAGCCCCAGGCCGTCCACGGACAGCGACCGCTCCTGGCAGAAGCGCAGCGCGTAGTAGCCGGCGCAGGTGCCGAGGGAGACGAGGAAGAGATCGAACGGCGTGGGCGACGCCCCGGCGCCGAGCGGCGCCGTCTGATCGGTGAGGACGCGATGTCCGTTGAACTCTGCCGCGACGGCCACGCCGCCCGGGAAATCGATCTTCATCTGCATGGAGACTCCGAAGAGAGGTGGTCTAGTCGATCAGCAAGTCGTCGAGCGGCGAGCCCGGCGCGCGCTCCTCGGGCGGAGCGCCGCGGCGGAAGAGCCGGGCGCCGCGCCTGCCGGCGAGCCAGGCGCGCGGCCCCTCCACCCGCACCCAGGCCCCTTCGCGCAGCCCGAGTACGGGGATCCCGTTCTCCTCGTGGAACTCCCGGAGCCGCTGCTCGCGCGTCTCGCCCATGTGGGTCGAGGCGGGGTCCGGGTCGAGGTAGTGGGGGTTGATCTGGAACGGCACGAGGCCGAGTGCGCGGAGCGAGGCCGGTTCGACGATCGGCATGTCGTTGGTGGTGCGCACCGTGGGGCAGGCGAGGTTCGTCCCCGCCGAGGAGCCGATGTACGGCAGCCCCTCGGCCGCCCGGGCGGCGAGATGGCCGAGCAGCCCCGAGCGCTGCATCGTGTCGAGCAGGCGGAAGGTGTTGCCCCCGCCGGCGAAGACCGCCTCGGCGTCCGCCAGGCGGCGGTGGCCGGCGGCGTCGGCGGTGAGCCCCTCCACCTCGACCCCGATCGCCTCCAGGCGCGCCCGCGCCGTGGCCACGTAGCCGTCGCGGTCGGCGAGGGCGAACGGCACGAAGAGGAGCCGCCGGACGGGACCTAGGAAGGCGTCGATCTCGGCCAGCACGTGGTCCAGGTAGCCGCCGCCGTGGTTCGTGGAGTTGCTGATCAGGAGCAGTCGTCGCACCGGGCGCCTCCGGGGCCATCCGGCCCGCCGCGGGAGTCTATCCCCGGCGACGGCTCCCTCGGGGAGGCGGGGGATGTGAGAGAGTCCCCGCGGCGATGTACCTCGACTTCTACGGCTTCCGCGAGCCGCCGTTCAACCTCACCCCCGACCCGCGGTTCCTCTTCCTCTCCGACCGCCACCGCGAGGCGCTCGATGCGCTGCTGTTCGGGATCCGCGAGCGGAAGGGGTTCATCCAGATCACCGGCGAAGTGGGGGCGGGCAAGACGACGCTCTGCCGCGCCGCCCTCGAGCGGCTGGGACCCGAGGTGCGCACCGCGCTGGTGCTCAACCCGGTGCTCACGCCGACCCAGTTGCTGCGCACCGTGCTGCGGGAGCTCGGCCTCGAGCCGGGGCGCTCGGACCGGGCGAGCCATCTCGAGCAGCTCAACCGCTACCTGCTCGACGAGGTCGCCCTGGGGCACTCCGTGGTCCTCCTCGTCGACGAGGCCCAGGATCTCCCGGCGGAGCTGCTCGAGCAGGTGCGCCTGCTCTCGAACCTGGAGACCGACCAGCACAAGCTCCTCCAGATCGTCCTCGTCGGCCAGCCGGAGCTGCGCGCGATGCTCGACGATCCCGGCCTCCGGCAGCTGCGCCAGCGGATCACGGTGCGCTACCACCTCGGGCCCCTCACGCGTCTCGAGAGCGACCACTACATCCGCTACCGGCTGGGGATCGCCGGCGCCGACGGGCGGCCGAGCCTCTCGCGCTGGGCGCTCTGGCGGATCCACCGCTACGCGCGGGGGGTGCCGCGCCTGATCAACGCGGTCTGCGACACGACCCTGCTCTGCGGCTACGTCGAGGGGACCGACGACTTGCGGCTGCGCCACGTGCGGCGCGCGGTGCGCGAGCTGGAGGGACGGCGGCGATGAGCCTGATCAGCGAGGCGCTGAAGAAAGCGCGCCAGGAGGCGGCGCGCCAGGAGGCCCTGCGCCGGGGGGTCGCCCCGCCCCCGCTCCCCCACCACATGCCGCTCCGGCGGCGGCAGCGGCCGCCGTGGCTCGCGGCGCTCGCCGGCGGGTTCCTCGGCGCCGCGGCTCTGACCGCCGCCGCCCTCTGGCTCCTCGCCGGCGGGAGCACGCCCGCCCCGGCCCCCGCGCCGCCGCCGCTCCCCGGCCGGGTCTCGCCCCCCGCCGTCCCGGAGCCGGCCGCCGCGCCGGCGGAGCCCACCGCGGGACCTCCAGGGGCAGCGGCGGCGGCGCAACCGGTCGATCGGCCCGCCGCGGGCACGGCGGAGCCGCCGGAGCCAGCGGAGCCCATGGCGGCGCCGGTGCGGACCGCCACCGCGCCTCCGGCCTCCCCGCTCCCCGCAGCGCCGGTGGCGACGACCGCTCCGGAAGCCCCCGCGCCGCGCCAGCCGGCCTCCCGGCGGGCCGAGCTACCCGACGGCACGGTGCTGGTTCTGCAGGGGATCGCGGTCACCGACGGCCGCCCCGTGGCCCTCGTCAACGGCGTCGCCCTCGGACCCGGCGAGCGGGTCGAGGGCTTCACCGTGCAGTCGATCGACGCCTTGCGGGTCGAGCTGCGGCGCGGCGACGTGGTCGTCACCCTGGCGCTGCGCTGAGCGGCGGGCGAGGGCCCGCGCCGGGGATCAGGTCCCCTGGTCGGACGGCGGCGCCTCCGGCTCCTCGTCGAGGTCGCCCCCGCCGATGCCGCCGGTGCCGACGCCGACCAGATACGGAACCGCGACCGGGGCCCCGTCGCGCGTGGCCGGCTTGAAGCGCCAGCCGCGCAGCGAGTCGAACGCCAGCAGGCCGAGGGCGACCGAGCCCTTCTTCTGCAGCAGCAGCGGCTGCGTCACGGTGCCGTCGGCCTCGACCATCACCTCGAAGACGTAGAAGCCGCCCATGTCCTTCATCCGCAGCGAAGGCAGGCGGATGCCGGGGCCCTTGGAGCGCTTGGGCGCCTTGATCCCGGCGAGCTCGCTCACCGGGCCGTCCTTGCGATAGCGCTCGCCGGCCGCCAGCTCGCGGCCCCGCACGCCCTGCACCTGCAGCGCCCGCGCGGGCTCGCCGTAGGGGGAGAGGTCCATCCGCTGCAGGTCCGGCAGGAAGCTCACCGCCACGTGCCAGTGCCACCTCGCGTCGTCGGCGCGGCCGAGACCCTGCTCGGCGATGGCGCGCATCGCGGTGAGCTGGACGAGGCCGCCGTCGAACCGACCGGTGTCGCCGTGCTGCTCGATCGTCGCCTTGTAGAGCTTGGAGATGGCGGCGTCGGCGGCCTGCCAGTCGGCGGCGCGGAGGTGGTGCTCCACCTGGTCGTACTCGGCCTTCCACTCCTCGGGGGTGAAGGCCGCGGCCGGCCCGGCGGCGAGCAGGAGGCCGACGCCGAGGGCGACGCCGACGAGGAGGCGGGAAGTGAGGGGATGTCGCATGGGGATCTCCTGGGCCGGCGGAGGGATCGGGAGAAGTGCCGGCGCCGCAATCCTACACAGGCCCGGCCGGGGCGGCCCCGCCTGCCGGGGCGGGGCCGGGGCGAGCCGGACCGCCCGCCCGGGCGATCCGTTCCCCGGGCGCGGCGTTCCCGGGCCGGCGCCCCGCGCCGTCAGGGCTGGCGGAAGTAGTCGCGCACCCGCTCGGCGTCGATTCGCAGCGGCGCGCGCCCGCCGGCCGGCGGGCGCTCGAACCCCTCGGGCCCCCAGGGGTCGAACTCGATCGGGTTGACGATCTCGCTGAAGACGTCGCGCAGTGCCCGGGCCCCGGTGCGGTTCTCCTTGGCGGCCTGCTCGGCGATGAGGCCGGCGGCGAGGTCGTCGAGCTCGAGGTCGATCCCGAGGCTCTCGAAGTAGCGCTGCGAGCGCCGGAACGGGGAGTCGTAGGAGTTGAGGAGGATCTCCTTGAGCACCCCCGGCCCCAGGTCGTTCATGACCACGACCTTGTCGAAGCGGGCCATGAACTGCGGCACCATGCCGTACTCGAACATGTCCTTCATCTTCAGGAAGTCGGCGAGCTGGAAGCGGGACTCGATGCGCACTCCGCCGTCGGCGGTCTTCACCGCCTCGGACTTCACCCGCTCGCCGCTCCCCGGGCGCGAGACGCGGTTGAGCACCTGGTCGTAGAGCCCCTCGAAGGCGCCGCCGCAGACGAACATCATGCGCGCGGTGTCGATCTCGATCGACGCCTCGCGCTCCCGGTCCCCCTCCCAGACGTGGGTGCGGTAGGGGACGCGCTCCCCCTCCATCAGGGTGAGCAGCCCCTGCTGGAGAACCACGCCGATCGGGTTCGGCTTGCCGGCGACGACGGTCGACATCTTGTCGATCTCGTCGACGCAGACCGTGCCGCGCTCCATCGCCTCCTTGAGCTCCGCCGCCGTCGGGCGCTCGCCGACGATCGAGCGCGCCCGCTGCTCGACTGCCGCGAACATCCGGTCGGGGCGGAACTCCGTGCGCTCGCTCTCGACCAGGAGGTTCGCGTTGAGGATCGTCACCGCGCGAAACGCCCGGAAGGCCGGCACCGTGTCGTAGACGCGCTGGATGTTGTTCATCACCGTCGTCTTGCCGGTGCCGGAGTTGCCGATGAGCAGGATGTTGCCCGAGACCTTGCCGGTGGTGTGCTTGTAGATCGCCACCGAGACGAAGCGCAGGGCGCGGTCCTGGCCGAGCACGCCGCGCCGCAGCTCGGCGAAGAGGTCCTTCGGCGTGATCGCCGCGATCTCGTCGGCCGGCGGGGGGGCGGCGGTCTTCGGCGGCTGGGCTGCGATCTGCTCTGCGGTCATCCGTTCCTCCAGGGCCAGTTAGCTTATACGCGCGGCGCGGCCGGGGCGTCGCGGGTAGGATCCCGCCGTGCCGTTCCCCTACTTCGCCCGCCTCTCGCGTGCCCGGCAGCGGATCTACCTCGCCTCCGACGCCGTCACCGCGCTTCCCCTCCCGGACGCCGCCGCCCTCGCTCCCGCGGTGCGGGAGCTCGAGCGCGCGCTCGCCGAGGAGAGCCGGCGAGCGGCGGAGCGCGCCGGCCAGGAGCTCGTCGACGGCCTCTGCCGCCAGCTCGCGCTGCCGCCGGCCGCCGTCCGCGTGCTCGCCTCGCGGCCGAGTGGAGACTCCGGCGAGCTCCACGGCCTCTACGAGCCGGAGCCGCCGCCCGCCCGCATCACCGTCTGGATGCGCACCGCGGCGCGCGGGAACGTGGTCGCTTTCCGCACCTTCCTGCGCACCCTGCTCCACGAGCTCCTCCACCACCACGACTACGAGGGGCTGCAGCTCGCCGAGACCTTCCATACCGAGGGCTTCTTCAAGCGCGAGGCCGATCTGGCGCGCCAGCTGTTCCTCGCCGCCGGCCTCCCCCCCGCCGCGCGCTCGCCCCGGGAGCCGCCGTCCCGCTGAGCCGGCGCCCGGCCGCCGTTGCCACCCCTCTGCTACGCTCCCGCCGTTGGCTCCGAGCCCCCCTCCCCCCGCCTTCGCCACCGAGCGCCTCGCCCGCCGCTACCGGCTCGGCGAGACCCTCGTCGAGGCGCTCCGCGGGGTCGACCTCGAG
>JAHDVN010000109.1:0-801 GCA_023384635.1 Thermoanaerobaculia bacterium | reverse complement strand
GTCGGGGAGCGCCAAGAGCACGCTGCTCCTCCTGCTCGGCGGGCTCGCCGAGCCCGACGCGGGGCGCATCCTCGTCGCCGGCGGCGCCGTCGCGGCGCTCGGCGACCGGGAGCGCACCCTGCTGCGCCGGCGGCGTCTCGGCTTCGTCTTCCAGACCTTCAACCTGGTGCCGGTGCTGAGCGCGCTGGAGAACGTCGAGTACCCGCTGCTGCTCGACGGCCGGCCGGCCGCCGAGCGGCGCCGCCGCGCCGCGGAAGCGCTCGCCGCGGTCGGCCTCGCCGGGCGCCTCGGCCACCGCCCCGACCAGCTCTCGGGGGGCGAGCGGCAGCGGGTGGCGATCGCGCGCGCCGTCGTCCACGCGCCGCTGGCGCTGCTGGCCGACGAGCCGACCGGCAACCTCGACTCCGCGACCGCCGCCGAGATCCTCGACCTGCTCGAGGGGCTCTGCCGGGAGCGGGGCACGACGATCGTGGTGGCGACCCACGACCCGGCGCTGGTGGCGCGCTCGCCGCGGCGGATCGCCCTCCACGACGGCCGCATCGAGCGGGACGAGAGAGGAGCCGCAGCGTGAGGTTCCTCTGGCTCGCCTGGCGCAACCTCGGGCGCAACCGGCGGCGCACCGCGATCTCGCTCGCCGTGATCGCCGCCGGCTCGGTGGCGCTGCTGCTCACCGCCGGCTTCGTCGCCTTCTCCTTTGCCGGCCTCTCGGAGGCGATGATCCACGGCGGTCTCGGCCACCTGGAGGTGGCGCGCGCCACGGCGGTCGAGGCGAGCGCCGCCACCCTGGAGCGCTCGCTCGCC
>JAHDVN010000575.1 GCA_023384635.1 Thermoanaerobaculia bacterium | reverse complement strand
CCAGGGGGCCTCGGAGACGAGGTCGTTCGTCTCCCAGCTCACCTCCGGGGCGTTGAACCGGACCTGGCCCAGGTCCTCCGTCCGGTCGATGGCGTAGGTGCTCACGCGCGTGGCATCGCTGCCGGCGCGATTGTTCGCCATCGACTGGGTGAAGAGGGGGAGGACGCCGACGGCGATGAGGCCCAGCAGGGCGGCCGCGATCAGCACCTCGAGGAGCGAGAATCCCGCCTCGCGGCGGCGGGGACGGACCGGTTCGGCATCTCTCATCAGTACCACTCCCAGACGTTGCGCCCGGTGCCCGGGCCGGTGCCCGCGCTCAGGCCCGACTCGTACCAGAGCTCGCCGGCCACCGGGCCGCTCGGGTTGAACTTGCGCACCACGACCCGCGCCGTCCCCCGCGGCGCGACGCGCACTTCGAGGAAGTTGCGCGCGTCGTCCTCGGTGAAGCGGAAGGCCCCGTCGACGAGGACCGAGCCGTTCGGCATGAAGACGGCGGCCTCGACCGGGAGGTCGGCCACGAAGGGGGGCGACGGGGCGTCGTCGGCGGGACCCGGCGGCGTGCGATCGAAGAGGTTCGACTCCTCCCCGTTCACGGCGGCGTCGCCCGGTCCACGCATCACGATCCGCGCCGCGAGGCGCACCTCGCCGACCCGCAGCTCGCCGGCCGTCTCGTCGAAGTCGAGGTCCACGAACTGCCCGGCCGCGTTCCGCTCGCTGTTGACCCAGCCGACGAGCGTGCGCCCCGTCGCGTCCGGGGCGACCACCACCGGCACGCCGCGGCGGATCGCCTCCATGCGCGCCTTCTGCATCAGCACCCCGGTCTCGCGGGCCGCGGCGAGCAGCTGGCTGCGGCCGATCTGCTTCACCAGGGCGGGCACGGCGATGCCGAGGAGGATGCCGATCACGGCGATGACCACGAGCAGCTCGAAGAGCGTGAATCCGGCCGTTGGCCGGCGGAAACGGTTCCTGGTCATAGGCGACTTCCTCCCTGAGCAAGCACGGGGCCAACCTCGCGGGGACCTGGGATCGTGATGCAAGTGTCTCACGAGACGAAGCTTCCGCCACCGGGCCGGATGTGCTCCCGCGGGTCTTCGCCCTCGCGTTCGGGTCGATCGGTAACAAAAACGCCAACCGGAAAAGCCGCGACGGCGATCGTGCCGCCACCGGCCCGCGCCTCCAGGCGGAGCACGCCGCCGTGGAGGAGCACCAGGCGCCGGGCGAGTGCGAGGCCGAGGCCGGTTCCGCCCGGCCGCCCGGAGACGAACGGCTGGAAGAGCCGCGCCCGCACCTCCTCCGGCACCCCGGCCCCGCGGTCGGAGATCCGCACCTCCCACTCCCCCTCGCCCGCGCCCCGCGCCGCCGCCTCGGCCTCGGCGTCGGCTTCGGATTCGGGTTCGGCGTCGGATTCGGGTTCGGGTTCGGGTTCGGATTCGGATTCGGGGCTGCATGACCCG
>JAHDVN010000108.1 GCA_023384635.1 Thermoanaerobaculia bacterium | reverse complement strand
GGTCCCCGGCCCGCAGGCCCCGGTCGCCCGCTCGGCCCGCGCCCGTCGGGACCGGGCCGGCCCCGCCCGCTCGTCACCCCCGGCGGCCGGCCTCCCGCGCTGCCGCCGCTGCGCCCGTCGGACCCCGGCGGCCGCGGCGGCCCCGGAGCACCGGGTGGACGAGGCACCGGTCCAGGACCGGCCGGAGGGCGCGAGGAGGGACGCCGGGCGCCCGCTCCCGCGGCTCCCCCGCAGCTCGCCGACCGCCTCCGCAAGACGAAGCGCGGCATCAAGAAGCCGGTCGGCCCCCAGGTCAAGGACGAGGATCTCCGGACCTTCCGCGGCAGCCTCGAGGAGATCGAGGAGGTCGTCGACCAGGCGGTGACCCAGCCCGGGCAGGTCAGCGGCCGGCGGCGGCGGCGCGCCGAGGGCCGCGACGAGACGATCGCGCAGGCCAGCCCGGCGCTGGTCGCCAAGGCCGACAAGCCGGAGGCCGAGGAGGGCCCGTTGGTGATCTCGGAGGGGATGACGCTCAGGGAGTTCGCCGATCGCCTCGGCGTGAAGGCCAAGGATCTGATCAAGGCCCTCTTCGACCGCGGCATGATGGCTACCATCAACTTCGTGATCGAGCCGGAGCTGGGGGTGAAGCTCGCCACCGAGCTGGGGCTCGAGGCGAAGGTGATGACCTTCGAGGAGGAGGTCCAGCACCGCCAGGAGGGCCGCGCGAAGTCCGAAGGCAAGGCCTCGCGGGCGCCGGTCGTCACCATCATGGGGCACGTCGACCACGGCAAGACGTCGCTGCTCGACGCGATCCGCAAGTCGAAGATCACCGAGTCGGAGTTCGGCGGCATCACCCAGCACATCGGCGCCTACCAGGTCGAGGTGCAGGGCCGGAAGGTCGTCTTCCTCGACACCCCCGGCCACGAGGCGTTCACGATGATGCGCGCCCGCGGCGCCCGCGCCACCGACATCGTGGTGCTGGTGGTCGCCGCCGACGACGGCATCATGCCGCAGACCCTGGAGGCGATCAGCCACGCCCGCGCTGCCGGCGTGCCGCTCGTCGTCGCCCTCAACAAGATCGACAAGCCGAATGCCAACCCGGACCGCGTGCTGCGCCAGCTCTCCGAGCAGGGCCTCATGCCCGAGGACTGGGGCGGACAGACGGTCGTCGTCCCCGTCTCGGCGGTCAAGCGCGAAGGCATCGACTCGCTGCTCGAGATGCTGACCCTCACCGCCGACCTCCTCGAGCTGCGCGGCGATCCGGATCTGCCGGCGCAGGGCGTCATCATCGAGGCGAAGAAGGAGGTGGGGCGCGGCGTGGTGGCCACCGTGCTGGTGCAGAACGGCACTCTGCGGGTGGGCGACATCTTCGTCAGCGGCGCCACTTGGGGGCGCGTGCGGGCGATGAGCGACGACCGCGGCCGCCGGGTCACCGAGGCGGAGCCGGCGACGCCGGTCGAGGTGGCCGGCTTCGGCGACCTGCCGCTCGCCGGCGACCCGTTCCAGGTCGTCGGGGAGGAGGGCAAGGCGCGCTCGATCGTCGAGTTCCGCCAGCTCGAGCAGCGCAAGCGCGACCTCGCCCCGGCGCAGGGGCGGATGTCGCTCGAGCAGCTCTTCCGCGAAATGCGCGAGGGGGAGACCAAGGAGCTCGGCGTGGTGCTGAAGGCCGACGTCCAGGGCTCTCTCGAGGTGCTGCGCGACAGCCTGCAGAAGATCTCCACCGAGAAAGTCAAGGTCAGCGTCCTGCACAGCGGCGTCGGCGCCATCTCGACCAACGACGTGCTCCTGGCGTCGGCGTCGAAAGCCATCATCGTCGGCTTCAACGTCCGCCCCGAGCGGCTGGCGAGCGAGCTGGCCGAGAAGGAGGCGGTCGACGTCCGCCTCCACACCGTCATCTACGAGCTCCTCGACGAGCTGCGCAAGGCGATGACCGGCCTGCTCGCGCCGACCCTGCGCGAGGTCCAGAAGGGCCGCGCCGAGGTGCGCGAGACCTTCAAGGTGCCCAAGGTCGGCACCGTGGCCGGCTGCCACGTCGTGGAGGGAGTGATCCCGCGGAGCGCGGGGGTGCGTCTGGTGCGCGACGGCCGCGTGGTCTTCGAGGGGAAGATCTCCTCCCTGCGCCGCTTCAAGGACGACGCGAGCGAGGTCCGCGCGGGCTTCGACTGCGGCATCGGCCTGGAGCGGTTCCAGGACATGAAGCCGGGCGACATCATCGAGGCGTTCGTCAAGGAGGAGGTCGCGGCCACGCTGTGAGCCGCGCGGGCGGCGTCGCCCGCCCGGCCTCCCGACACCCGTGTTCGTCGCCGTCGTCTGCTGCGAGCTCCATCTGCCGCAGTCGGGCAGCCTGAAGAGCAAGCGCCGGGTGGTCCACTCGCTGGTCGACCGGATCCACCGGCGGGCCCGCGTCTCGGTGGCCGAGACGGCCCACCACGACCTCCACCAGCGCGCCGAGCTCGGGATCGCGGCGGTGGCGTCCGAGGAGGCGCCGCTGCAGCGGCTCTGCGAGGAAATCCGGCGACTGGTCGACGCCGAACCGGAAGCGACGGTCACGGCCTGGGAGGTGCAGGTGCTGGAGGAGGCGGGATGAGCCACAGACTGGCACGGGTCGAAGACCTGCTGCGGGTCGAGCTCTCGGAGCTGCTGCGCCGCGAGGTCGGCGACCCGCGGGCGCGGCTGGCGACGATCGGGAGCATCGCCGTGAGCGCCGACCTCCGCCACGCCCGCATCGCGGTGAGCGCGCTCGGGAACGAAGCGGAGCGCGAGGGAGCGGTCGCCGCCCTCAACCACGCCCGTGGCTTCCTGCGCTCGCGCCTCGCCGGAAGACTCCGGCTGCGCGTCGTCCCCGACCTCGAGTTCCATCTCGACCGGGGAGCCGAGCACAGCCAGCGGATCAGCAGCTTGTTGGAGGAACTGGGAGATGCCCACGACGAAGACTCCTGAGGCCCTGCTGCAGCGCCTGCGCCGGGGACGGCGCTTCGTGATCACGAGCCACACCAGCCCCGACGGGGACGCGGTCGGCGCCAGCCTCGGCCTGGCGCGCCTGCTGCGCGGCCTCGGCAAGGCCGCCTGGGTCTGGTTCCACGACCCGGTGCCGCCGCTCTTCGCGGGGCTTCCGGGCGCCGACCGGGTCCACGTCGGCGCCGAGGTGCCCTCGGGCTTCCCCGGCGACTTCGACGCCGCGATCGTGCTCGAATGCCCGACCCTCGACCGCACCGGGCTCGAGGCGCCGCTCGGCGAGCTCCCCCTGCTCAACATCGACCACCACCTGGGCAACCGGCTCTACGGCGAGGTCAACTGGGTCGACTCCGCCGCCCCCGCGGTGGGCGAGATGGTCCACCGCCTCGCCCACGAGCTGCACGCCCCGTTCGACCGCGACAGCGCCGACCTCCTCTACCTGGCGCTCGCCAGCGACACCGGCGGCTTCCGCTTCTCCAACACCACGATCTCGGCCTTCGAGGCCGCGGCGGCCCTGGTGCGCGCCGGCGCCTCCCCGGAGCGGGTCACGACCTGGCTCTACGAGAGCCAGCCGGTGGCGGCGCTGCGCCTGTTGGGCGAGATGCTGCCGAGCCTCGAGCTGCACGACGACGGGGGCGTCGCCACGGTGGCCCTGACGCGCGAGATGTTCGCGCGCGCCGGCGCCGAGCCCGGCGACTCCGAGGGGCTGATCGACCACCCGCGCTCGATCGCCGGGGTGGTCGCCACGGCTCTCTTCAAGGAGCTGCCCGAAGGGCGCTGGAAGGTCTCGATGCGCAGCCGCGGCGCCGTCGACGTCGAGCAGGTGGCCCAGGAGTTCGGCGGCGGCGGGCACCGCAACGCCGCCGGCTGCGCCCTCGACGGGCCGCTGCCGGAGGCGAGGGAGCGCATCGTCTCCGCCCTCGCGGCGGCGCGCCGGACGGCGCCGAGCCATGGCTGACGGCCTCCTGCTCGTCGACAAGCAGCCGGGCTGCACCTCGCACGACGTGGTGCAGCAGGTGCGGCGGCTGATGCGCCAGCGGCGGATCGGCCACTGCGGCACCCTCGACCCGGACGCCACCGGCCTGCTGCTGCTCACCCTCGGCCAGGCCACGCGGCTCACCCGCTTCCTCATCCGCGCCCCGAAGGCGTACGAGGGGACGCTCCGGCTGGGGATCGCCACCGACACCTACGACGCCTCCGGGCGCACCACCGCCGAGCGGACGACGGAGGGGATCGCCGAGGAGCGGGTCGGGGCCGAGATGCGCGCCTTCGAGGGCGCCTACCGGCAGGTCCCGCCTCCGTACTGCGCCAAGAAGATCGGCGGCGAGAAGTACTACGAGATCGCCCGGCGCGGCGGGGAGACCCCCGACGAGCCGAAGGAGGTCGAGGTCTTCACCTTCGAGCCCGGCGGCCCGCTCGCCGCCGACCGGATCGACTTCCGGCTCGAGTGCGAGTCCGGGACCTACGCCCGGAGCGTCGTCCACGACCTCGGCGCCCGGCTCGGCTGCGGCGCCCACCTCGAACGGCTCCGGCGCACCCGCATCGGTCCCTTCGACCTCGCCGACGCCCTCCCCGTGGCGGCTCTCGGCGAGCGGCGGGCGGCGGAGGCGGACCTGGGGGCGGCTTGGCTCCCCCTCGAGGCGATCCCCCTCCCCTTCCCCGGGACCGTCGCCGATGCCCAGCAGGAGCGGCGGATCCAGCACGGGCAGACGATCCTCGTCCGGCAGCTGGCCGGCGAGGAGGGGGACTGGGTCCGGATCGCGGATCGCCGGAGTCGGCTGATTGCCGTCGGAAGCGTCGTCGAGCGGATCGGGGGGGGTGGTGTCGCCGTCGTCCAGCCCCGGATCGTCTTCCAGTCCCCCTCGGATGTGCTAACATCCGCAAGGTTATAGAGAGAGATAGCGGAGGAAACCGTCTTGCCTCAGACTCGAGAGAAGAAGTCGGAAGTCATCACCAGCTACCGGATCCACGAGACCGACACCGGGTCGCCCGAGGTCCAGGTGGCGCTGCTGACCGACCGCATCACCGAGCTCACCGAGCACTTCAAGGTCCACCAGAAGGACCACCACAGCCGCCGGGGCCTGCTCCAGATGGTCGGGCGCCGCCGCCGGCTGCTCGACTACCTCAAGCGGCAGAGCAGCGAGCGCTACCGCAGCACCATCGAGCGACTCGGCCTGCGCAAGTAGGCGGGAAGCCCCACCAATCCGGCGCGACGCTCCGCGACCTCCGCTCCCGGAGGTGGCGGCGCGTCGCCCACCCGCCTGCCGTTCCGGCCGGCGACTCCGAATGAAGGACCCCGAATGAAGCACAGAATCGAAATCCCCGTCGGCGGCGACCGCATGATCGTCGAGTCCGGCCACCTCGCCAAGCAGGCCAACGGCTCCTGCGTCGTGCGCTACGGCGACACCGTCGTCCTCACGACCGCCTGCATGGCCACCAGCGCGATGCCGCGCGACTTCCTGCCCCTGACCGTCGACTACCGCGAGTACACCTACGCCGCCGGCCGCATCCCCGGCGGCTTCTTCAAGCGCGAGGGGCGCCCCACCGAGAAGGAGACGATCACCTGCCGGCTGATCGACCGCCCGCTGCGGCCCCTCTTCCCGCCCGGCTACACGAGCGAGACGCAGGTGATCTCGCTGGTGCTGTCGGCCGACGGGGAGAACGACCCCGACGTGCTCGCGATCAACGGCGCGTCGTTCGCGCTCGTGCTCTCGAACATCCCCTTCTACCATCCGATCGGTGCGGTGCGCGTCGGTCTCGTCGACGGTGAGGTGGTCTTCAACCCCACCAACAGCCAGCGCGACGTCTCGGAGCTCGACCTCGTGGTGGTCGGCACCGAGGAGGCGGTGGTGATGGTCGAGGCGGGCGCCAACCAGCTCAGCGAGGAGCTCCTCCTCGACTGCATCTGGAAGGGCCACCAGGAGCTGCAGAAGGTCATCAAGGCGCAGATCGAGCTGTTCCGCGCCCGCGGCCTCGAGAAGCCGACCTGGACCGCCCCGGAGCCGTACCCGCAGGAGCTCTACCAGGAGGTCCGCGCCGCGCTCTGGTCTCCCCTGAAGGGGGCGCTCCACACCAAGGAGAAGTTCGAGCGCAAGCGCGCGGTCTCGGGCGTCGTGCAGGGCTACGTCGCCTCGATCCCCGAGGACCAGCCCGAGAAGCGGCTCGCGGTCAAGAAGATCATCGAGACGCTGGAGGAGGAGATTCTCCGCGACGCGGTGCTCCGCGAGCGCATCCGCTTCGACAGCCGCCGCCTGGACGAGATCCGCCCGATCGCGATCGAGGTCGGCCTGCTGCCGCGCACCCACGGCTCCGCCCTCTTCACCCGCGGCGAAACCCAGGCGCTCGCCTCGGTCACGCTCGGCACCAAGCGGGACGCCCAGATCCTCGAGGAGTACGAGGGCGAGACGCTGCAGAAGTTCATGCTCCACTACAACTTCCCGCCCTTCTCCGTGGGCGAGGTGAAGTTCCTCCGCTCCCCCGGCCGCCGCGAGATCGGCCACGGCGTGCTGGCGCGCCGGGCCCTCATGCCGGTGCTCCCGCACGGCGAGGAGTTCCCGTACACGGTGCGGGTGGTCTCCGACATCCTCGAGTCGAACGGCTCGTCGTCGATGGCCACCATCTGCGGCGGCTCGCTCGCCCTCTTCGACGCCGGGGTGCCGATTCTCGCCCCGGTGGCGGGGGTCGCGATGGGCCTGATCAAGGAGAACGACGACTACGCCGTCCTCTCCGACATCGCAGGCCAGGAGGACCACTACGGCGACATGGATTTCAAGGTCGCCGGCACCGCCGCGGGCATCACCGCCCTCCAGATGGACATCAAGATCACCGGCATCACGCGGGAGATCATGGGCCAGGCGCTCGCGCAGGCCCGAGCCGGCCGGCTCCACATCCTCGGGCTCATGGGCGGGGTGCTCGCCAACCCGCGCGCCGAGCTCTCCCTCTTCGCGCCGCGCCTGCACACCCTGCACATCCCGAAGGAGAAGATCCGCGACGTCATCGGCGCCGGCGGCAAGACCGTCCGTTCGATCGTCGAGGAGACCGGCTGCGAGATCGAGATCGAGAACGACGGCCGGGTCATCATCGCCTCGCCCGACGGCGAGGCGGCGCGGCGCGCCATTCAGATCATCGAGCGGCTCACCGAGACGGCCGAGATCGGCAAGGTCTACACCGGCACGGTGCGGCGGGTGGAGGCGTTCGGCGCCTTCGTCGAGATCCTCCCCGGCACCGACGGCCTCGTCCACGTCAGCGAGCTCGCCCCCTACCGGGTGCGCGAGGTCACCGACATCCTCAAGGAGGGCGACGAGGTCCAGGTCAAGGTCATCGACATCGACGACTCCGGCCGCGTGCGCCTCTCGCGCAAGGCCGTGATCATGGAGTCGCCCGACTACGACCCGGCGCAGTACGAGGGGATGGGCGAGCCCGCCCCCGCGGGCGGCGCGCCGCGGCGCGACGAGCGCGGCGGGCGGCGCGACCGGGACGACCGGGGCGGCCGCGGCGGCGACCGGGGCAGCCGCGGCGGGCGCGGAGGCCGGGGCGGCCGCTGAGGCCGATCTCGCTCCGTTTGCCTTCCCGGGCCGGCGTTCCTAGACTGGGACGCCGGCCCTTCTCACGTTTGCCCGGAGGCCCGCCATGACACCCGCATCCGCCGTCGACCTCGCCACCCTCGTCGCCCACCTCGACGCGTACCTCGACACCGCCGCCGGGCGCGACTACGGCCCGAACGGGCTGCAGGTCGAGGGAAAGCGGGAGATCGCCCGCCTGGTGACGGGCGTCTCGGCCAGCGAGGAGCTCCTCGGGCGCGCTGCCGAGCGCGGCGCCGACGCCGTGCTCGTGCACCACGGCCTCTTCTGGGAGGGGAGCCCGCGGGTGATCACGGGGCCGATGCGGCGGAAGGTGGCGACCCTACTTCACCGCGAGATCTCGCTGCTCGCCTACCATCTCCCCCTCGACCGCCACCCCGAGGTGGGGAACAACGCAGTGGCAGCGCGCGCTCTCGGGCTCGTCGAGCTCGCTCCGTTCGCCCTCCACGAGGGGCTCCCGACCGGCTTCCGCGGCCGCTTTCCCGAGCCGGTGCCGGCCGCCGAGCTGGTCGCCCGCTGCCGTGGCCTCTTCCGGCGCGACCCGCTGGCCTTCCTCGCCGGGCCCGATCCGCTCTCGACGGTGGGGATCGTCTCCGGGGGCGCCCAGCGCGAGGTCCACCAGGCGATCGCCGCCGGGCTCGACGCCTACGTCACCGGGGAGGCGACGGAGTGGGTGATGGCGACGGCGCGGGAGAACCGGATCCACTACCTCGCGGTCGGCCACCACGCCGGCGAGCGGCTCGGGGTGATGGCGCTCGGCGAGCACCTGGCGCGGCGCTTCGGGATCGAGGTCGAGTTCGTGGACGTCCCGAACCCGGTCTGATCGCCGTCAGATCCCGGCCTTGGCGAAGAAGCGGAAGAAGTTGGCGGTGGTCCGCCGGGCGAGCTCGGACGGCTCGAGGCCGAGCTCCGCCGCGAGGCGCGCCGCCACCTCGACGACGTAAGCAGGTTCGTTGCGCCGCCCGCGGTACGGCACCGGCGCCAGGTACGGCGTGTCGGTCTCGACCAGGAGCTGCTCCGGGGCGAGGAGCGGCAGCACCTCGCGCACGTTCTCCGCCTTCGGGAAGGTGACCATGCCGGAGATCCCGAACACGAACCGGGGCCCGAGCAGGGGGGCGGCCATCGCCGCGCCGCCGGCGAAGCTGTGGAAGTCCGCCGTGAGCCGGGCGAGGGCGGGATCGGCGACGATCTCGAGCATCCGCTCGTTCGACTCCCGGTTGTGGATCACCACCGGCAGGCCGAAGTCGATGGCGACCTCGCACTGGGCGCGGAAAACCGCCTCCTGGACCTCCCGCGGGGCGTGGTCGTAGAAGAAGTCGAGGCCGCACTCCCCGACCGCCACCGCGCGGGGATGGGCGAGCAGGGCGGCCAGCCGCTCTCCGTCCCCCTCCTGCCAGCTCGACGCCTCGTGGGGGTGAACTCCGAGCGCGCACCAGACGCCGGGCTCGCGCTCCGAGAGGGCGAGCAACTCCTCGGCCTCGGCGAGGCGGGAGGCCGGCACCAGGAAGCCGCCGACCCCGCGCTCCCGGGCGCGGTCGAGCACCGCCGCGAGCTCTTCGCCGCGGTAGTGCTGCAGGTGGCAGTGGGAGTCGACGAGCCCGGAGCCGCTCACTTCACGCGCGTGCCGGGCGCCGTCCCCGGCGTATGGGGGCGCACCAGGATCGGCCGTCCCTCCGGGTCGGTCGAGGCCAGCACCATGCCCTGCGACTCGAGGCCCATCAGCTTGGCCGGTTCCAGGTTGGCCACGACCACGACCTCGGTGCCGACGAGATCCTCGGGCCGGTACGCCTTGGCGATCCCGGCGAGGACCTGCCGCGGCGCCGGCTCGCCGAGGTCGACGCTCAGGCGCAGCAGCTTCTCGGACTTCGGCACCGCCTCGCAGGTCAGCACGCGGCCCACGCGCAGCTCGACGGTCGTGAACTGCTGGATCCCGATCCGGTCGGTGGCCGCCGGGGCGGCGGCGGGCGGCGAGGCGATCTCGGCCATGTACTTCTCCTTGTCGATGCGCGGGAAGAGGGGGTCGGGAGCCGGCAGGGGGGCGCCGTGCGGCGTGCCGCCCCAGGCGAGCGCGTCGAGGCTCGCGGGAGCCGGCGAGCCGACTGCCGCGAGCACGCGCTCGGCGGTCGCGGGCATCACCGGCAGCAGGCCGGTCGCGACCAGACGCACCGCCTCCAGCCCGTTCCAGAGGATGCGCGACAGGCGCTCGCTCGGTCCCTCGCTCTTGACGAGCTTCCACGGCTCGCGCGACACGAGGTACTGGTTCGCCTCGGCGAGCAGGCGCCAGAGGGCGCGGAGCGCGTCCTGGAAGGCCAGCTGGTCCATTGCGCGTCGGTACTCGGCGATCACCTCGAGGGCGACCGCGCGCACCGGGTTGTCGTCGCACGCCACCGGCGGCGTCGCGCCGCCGAACGCCTGCCGCGAGAGGGTCACGACCCGGCTCGCCGTGTTGCCCAGGTCGTTGGCGAGGTCGCTGTTGTAGCGGTCTGCGAACCCCTCGTCGGAGAAGCTCGCGTCCTGGCCGAAGACCATTTCGCGCAACAGGAAGTAGCGCAGCACGTCCGGCCCGAAGCGGTCGACCAGGTGGTCCGGCCGCACCACGTTGCCCACCGACTTCGACATCTTCTTCTGGTCGCGCAGCCACCAGCCGTGGGCCCAGATCGTGGTCGGCAGCGGCAGCCCGGCCGAGAGCAGGAAGGCCGGCCAGTAGACGCAGTGGTGGCGGATGATGTCCTTGCCGATCAGGTGGAGCCGCTCGCCCTCCCCTTCCCAGAAGGCGCGGTAGCTCCCGTCCTCCCCGCCGGCCCCGAACCCGAGCGCGGAGAGGTAGTTCGAGAGGGCGTCGAGCCAGACGTAGACGGTCTGCCCGGGGTGGCCCGGGAAGGGGATTCCCCACTCCAGGCCGGCGCGCGAGACCGAGAGGTCGCGCAGCCCCTGGGCGACGAAGG
>JAHDVN010000574.1 GCA_023384635.1 Thermoanaerobaculia bacterium | reverse complement strand
CGGCCCGCACGTACGCCCCGCCCGCGAGCGAGGCGGCGAAGGCGATCATGACGAAGGCGCGCCCGACCATCGCCGGGTTGAAGAGGTTCTGCCCCAGCCCCCCGAACGCCGCCTTGCCGAGGCCGATCGCCGCGAACGAGCCGATCACGCCGACGTGCCACGGGGCGCTCCACGGGAGCGAAAGGCCGAGGATCAGGCCGGTGACCGCGGCCGAGAGATCGCCGAGCGGCGCCTTGCGCCCGCGCAGCCGCGAGAAGAGCGCCTCGGCGGCGAGCGCGGAGGCCACGCAGATGGCGACCTGGAAAACCGCGTACCACCGGAAGACCCAGATCGCGACCGCGAGCACCGGCAGCAGGCCGATCAGGACGTCGGCCATCATCCGCTGGGCGGTGAAGCCGGAGACCGTGAGGTGCGGGCCCGGCGCGACGTGGAGCGGGGGAGGGAGGGGGATGCGGACCGGTTCGGCGCTCATGTCGTCTCTCGTCCTCTCCGCCCTAGGCCGTCATCCGCGCCAGCCGCGCCTTCGCGACCCGGATCAGCTGCACCAGCGGCAGCCGCGAGGGGCAGGCGAAGGCGCAGCAGCCGCACTCGACGCAGGCGCGCGCGTGGTAGGAGCCCGCGAGCTCCCACTCGCCGTGTCGTGCGGCGAGCGCGATGCGGGTCGGCATCAGGCCCATCGGGCAGACGTCGACGCAGCGGCCGCAGCGTACGCAGGCGCGCTCCGGCTCCTCGTCGAGGTCCTTCGCCGCGAGCACCGTGAGGCCGCTCGTCCCCTTGGTGACCGGCGCGTCGAGGTGGGCAACGCTGAAGCCCATCATCGGCCCGCCGGCGATCACCCGCGCCACGTCGTCGACGAGGCCGCCGGCGGCGTCGATCGCCTCGCGCAGGCGCATGCCGATCGGCACCAGCAGGTTCTTCGGCGCGCGCACTCCGCTGCCCGCCACCGTCATCACCCGGTGGGTCAGCGGCGCGTTGCGCACGACGGCGCGGGCGAGCGCGGCGGCGGTGGCGACGTTGCTCACGACGACCCCGACGTCGAGCGGCAGCTTGCCGCCGGGGACGACCCGCCGCAGGAGGGCGTAGACGAGCTGCTTCTCCGCCCCCTGCGGGTACTTGGTGGCCACCACGCCGACCTCGATCCCGAGCCCGGCAGCGGCCCGGCGCATCTCGGCGATCGCCTCGGGCTTGTTCTCTTCGATCCCGACCACGATCCGCTGCGCCCCGACGGCGCGCGCCACGAGCTTCGCGCCGACGAGGATCGGGAGCGGCGCCTCGCGCATCAGCCGTTCGTCGGCGGCGAGGTACGGCTCGCACTCGCAGCCGTTGACGATCACCGTGTCGACCGGCCGCCGCGGGCCGGGGGCGAGCTTGACGTGGGTCGGGAAGGCGGCGCCGCCCATCCCCACGAGCCCGGCCTCCTGGGCGGCGGCGACGATCTCGCCGGGAGCGATCCCGTC
>JAHDVN010000107.1 GCA_023384635.1 Thermoanaerobaculia bacterium | reverse complement strand
CGGCGACCACGAACTGTAACGGCCGGGTCGGCTTCGGCATCTTCGCCGGCAACCAGATCCTCGTCGCCAACGACTCCAGCACCACCAAACCGCACGCCGAGGCGTTCTTCATGACGGTCCGGGACGCCGGCACCTACTACGCCTACATCGACAGCACCTCGGCCACCGGCCTCGGTGCCAACGCCCGCTACCACCTGCACGTGCGGGTGATCCCGGCGCGGGTGCAGACCGACTGCACGCTCATCACGAGCACCAACGTGCCGGTGGCGATCGGTCCCGGCGTCGGCACCGTCACCTCCACGATCTCCGTTCCGGGCACGGTGACGAGCTCGATCAACGACGTGAAGGTGCGCATCGATCTGCAGCACGCCTTGATGGCGGACCTCGACGTGGCGCGCGTCGCCCCCTCGGCGACCTCCGTCCCGCTCTTCACCGACGTCGGCGCCACCACGACGGGCGGCCAGGACCTGATGGACCTCGTGCTCGACGAGAATGCGGCGCTGCCGATCGGGCCTTACACCGTGGTACGAGGGATGGTGAACCAGCCCGAGCAGCCCGGGCGCCTCGCCGCCTTCAACGGCCAGGCGGCCGGCGGCACCTGGACGCTGCAGCTCGCCGACGACGCCGCCAACAACGCCGGCACCCTCAACGCCTGGAGCCTCGAGATCTGCGGCACGCCGCCGCCGGCCTACGCCGTGACCCTGACCAAGACGGTCGGCCTGGTGCCGGGCGTCTGCGCCACCACGAGCAGCCTCCTCGCCCCGCCGGGCGCGACCGTCTACTACTGCTACACGGTGAGCAACACGGGCCTCAACCCGCTCACCAGCCACGACCTGGTCGACAGCCAGCTCGGCACGATCTTCACGGGCTTCGCCTACACCCTCAACCCCGGCGCGAGCATCGACACCGTCGCCCTCGGGCTCAGCATCCCCGCCGTGGTGAGCGGGACGGTCACCAACACCGCCACCTGGACCGGCCACAGCGGTGGCAACAGCGCCTCGGCCCAGGCCTCGGCGACGGTCACCGTGCCGGCCTTCTGCGGCGCCGGCTTCCGAGAGGTGGCGCTCGCCTACAGCGACTTCTCCGGCAGCTTCCCGCCGGCCGGCTGGACGGTCGCCAACACCTCGAGCGGCTGCACCGCGCCCGGCGTGCCGGAGTGGACGAACACGAACCCCGGCGCCCGCGCGAACCTCACCGGCGGCACGGGTGCCTTCGCGATCGCCGACAGCGACCGCTGTGGCAGCGGCAGCACCCTCGACACCACGCTCACGACCCCGGTGCTCGACCTCACCGCCTACACGGACCCGCGCGTCTTCTTCCAGGCTGACTACGACGACATCGGCACGGGAGGCGACCGCGCGCTGCTCGAGGTCTCCACGGACGGCGGCGCGACCTGGGCGCCGGACCTCACCTGGGACGAGGACCATCGCGGGCCCCTGACCATCCTCGAGCCGATCCCCGGCGCCGGAGCGAGCGGCGTCCAGGTGCGCTGGCACTACGAGAACGCCACCTACGACTGGTGGTGGATGGTCGACAACGCCATGGTCCTCGCCTGCCGGCCGGTCGCCGCGGACCTCGCGATCACCAAGACCGACGGCGTGACGACGGCCGTGCCGGGAACCAACACCACCTACACGATCGTCGCCAGCAACGCCGGGCCCGACCCGGTCACGGGCGCCACCGTCGCCGACACCTTCCCCGCCGCCTGCACGGGCGTCGCCTGGACCTGCGTCGGCGCCGGCGGCGGCACCTGCACCGCGAACGGGACCGGCAACCTCAACGACCTCGTGAACCTCCCGGCCGGCGGCTCGGTCACCTACACCGCGGTCTGCGCCATCTCGCCGGCCGCCACGGGCAGCCTCTCCAATGCTGCGACGGTCACGAGCGCGCTCACCGATCCGGTCCCCGGCAACAACTCCGCGACCGACACCGACACCCTCACCCCGCAGGCCGACCTCGCGATCACCAAGACCGACGGGCTCACCACCGCCGGCCTCGGCCAGGCCTCCACCTACACGATCGGGGTCGCCAACGCCGGGCCGAGCGCAGCACCGGCCTCGGTCGTCACCGACACCTTCCCCGCCGGGTTCGGCGGCGTCACCTGGACCTGCGCCGGCGCCGGGGGTGCGACCTGCACCCCGGCCGGGGCGGGCAACATCGCCGATACGGCGAGCCTCCCCGTCGGGGGCTCCGTGATCTACACGGCGAGCGGCACCATCGGCGGCTCGCCCGGCACCCTCTCGAACACCGCCACCGTCGCCCCGGCGGCCGGGATCGTCGACCCCGTCCCGGGCAACAACGCGGCGACCGACACCACCACGGTGGTCGCCGGCGCGGTGGTCTCCGGCAGCAAGACGGTGACCGGCCCGTTCGCGGTCGGCGACACGATCACCTACACCGTCCTGCTCACGAACAGCGGCCAGGGCGGGCAGAACGACAACCCCGGCGACGAGTTCACCGATCCGCTCCCCACCGGCCTCACCTACGTCGACGCCACCGCCACGAGCGGCACCGTCGCCTTCGCCGGCGGCATCGTCACCTGGAACGGCGCGATCCCCGCCGGCGGCACCGTCACGATCACGATCCAGGCGACGATCGACGCCGGCACCGACGGCCAGACGATCAGCAACCAGGGGACGATCTCCTACGACAGCGACGGCGACGACACGAACGACGCCACGGCCTCCACCGACGACCCCGGCGCGGGCGGGTCGAGCGACCCGACCAGCTTCCTGGTCGGCCTCGCGCCCAGCGTGCTCGAGATCCCGACCCTCTCGGCCCTCGGCCTCGCCGCGCTGGCGCTCGTCCTCGCCCTGTTCGCTCTCGCCCTCCTGCGCCGCCGCCAGGCCGCGTAGCAACGACGTCTCTCGCCGCATCCTCGGCCCCGGTCCGCTTCCCGCGGACCGGGGCCGTCTTGTTTCCAAGCCCCTTGTCCGCGGGGCGCCGGGCCGTCTAGACTCCGCCCACTCTTCCGAGTGCCGCCGTACGGCCCCGACCCGACCGTCGGGAAGGAGATCTGTATGAACCGGTCCCGCCCCGTCGCCGCTCTCTTGCTCGGCAGCCTGCTGCTCGCGCCGCTCGCCGCCAGTGCCTCCGTTCCGCAGTTCGAGATCGTGGAGATCTCGCCGACCCTCGGGCTCGACGCCGTGCCCGGCAAGGCCGCGCCGGAAGTCCCCGGCGGCTCGCTCGCCCTCGAGAGCGTTCCCGATCCCGCCTTTCTGCACGAGGTGGAGCCGAACGGCACGTCGGGGACCGCCACGCCGATCCCGGGGTCGAGCGCGCGGATCCTCGCGAACGTCTACCCGGCCGCCGACGTCGACTTCTTCTCCTTCACCGCCGCGGCCGGCGACCGCGTCTACGCCGCCACCCAAACGCTCTTCGACGCCTCGGCGAGCGGCGACAGCGTGCTCGACCTGCTCGGCACCGACGGCTCGACGGTGCTCGAGTCGGACAACAACGACGGCACCTTCAACGCCAGCTCCTCCTCCATCGCGGGCACCGCGATCCCCGCCGCGGGCACCTACTTCCTGCGCGTGCGGCACAACGTCGCGACCGGGACGATCCGGCCGTACCACCTGTATCTCCAGCTGCAGAGCGGGACGCCGGTGGCCGAGGTCGAGCCGAACAACACGCCGGCGACGGCGAATCCGCTGCCGGCCTCCGGCTGGGTGAGCGGCACCATCGACCCCGCGGCGGACGTCGACTACTACTCCGTGAACCTGACCGCCGGCGACACCGTCTTCCTCTCCCTCGATCTCGATCCCGAGCGGGACGCGGTGGCATGGAACGGGCGCCTCGGTTTCGCCCTCTTCGGCAATCCGCCCGCCAACCAGATCCTGGTGGCCAACGACGCCAGCGCGACCAGCCCCAACTCCGAGGCGTTCTTCTTCACGGTCAAGGACTCCGGGACCTACTTCGCGTATGTCGACCATCCGACCGGCGTCGGCGGCGCCACCCAGACCTACCAGCTGAGCGTCTCTGTCCGGCCGCAGGTCGCAGCCACCGCGAACTGCACGACCTACACCTCGACCGACGTTCCGCAGACCATCCCGACCGGGCCGGGGATCGTGAGCTCCACGATCACCGTGCCGGGCAACCCGCGCATCGCCGACCTGGACGTCTCGATCAACCTGAACCACACGTTCATGCAGGACCTCGACGTCCACCTCCGCTCGCCGGCCGGCAACGACAACGGTCTCTTCACGGACATCGGCGCCGGCACGGTGGGTGGCCTTCAGACCCTCATGGACATCCGCCTCGACGACGAGGCCGCCCTCCCGCCGGCGTTCGCCGTCACGGCCAGCATGGTGCTCCAGCCGGAGCTCGCGTATCGCCTCGCCTGGTTCGACGGCATCGACGCCGGCGGCACCTGGACCCTCGACATCCGCGACGACGCCACCGGCGACGGCGGCACCCTCAACGCGTGGAGCCTGACGATCTGCGAGCCGGCGCCGCCGCCGGCCTGCCCGGCGGGGTTCGCTCCGCAGACGGTCTACAGCTCCGACTTCGAGACCGGCGACGGCGGCTTCACCCACTCCGGCGTCCAGGACGAGTGGGAGCGGGGGCTCCCGACCTTCAATCCGCTGACCACCTGCGCCAGCGGCACCAACTGCTGGGTCACCGATCTCGACAACAGCTACAACGCGTCGAGCAACCAGGATCTCCTCTCGCCGGCGATCAACCTGGCCGGTCTCTCGGCACCGGTCGTGGTGCGCTGGCAGCAGCGCTACCACATGGAAAGCGCCAGCTTCGACAAGTACACGGTCGACATCCGCGAGGCCGGCGGCGCCAACCCGACGCGCCTCTTCGAGTGGCTCGACGCGACGATGAACAGTACGGTCGGCAATCCCTCGGCCACGATCGCCGAGAGCGCCGGCTGGGGACCAATCGAGCGCCGCGCCGACGCCTATGCCGGCCAGAACGTGGAGCTGCTGTTCAACCTCAACTCGGACACCACCGTGCAGCTGGCCGGCGCGGCGATCGACGACGTCTCGGTCACCGCCTGCCGGCCGCTCACCGCGGACCTCTCGATCACGAAGACCGACGGCGTGGCCACCGCCGTGCCGGGCACCAACACCACCTACACGATCGTCGCCAGCAATGCCGGGCCCGACCCCGTGACCGGCGCCTCCGTCGCCGACATCTTCCCCGCCGCCTGCACCAGCGTGAGCTGGACCTGCGTGGGCGCGGGGGGCGGCACCTGCACCGCCGCCGGAGCGGGCAATCTCAACGACGCCGTGAACCTCCCGCCCGGTGCCTCGGTCACCTACACCGCGATCTGCACGATCTCTCCGGCCGCCACCGGCAACCTCGCCAACACCGCCACGGTCGCGAGCGCGGTCACCGACCCGAACCCGGCCAACAACGCCGCCACCGACACCGACACCCTCACGCCCCAGGCCGACCTCGCGATCACCAAGACCGACGGGGTGGCGACGGCGGCACCGGGCGCCAACACCACCTACACCATCGTGGCCGGGAACGCCGGCCCGAGCGCCGTGCCCGCCGCCACGGTCGCCGACACCTTCCCTGCCGCCTGCACGAGCGTCACCTGGAGCTGCGTCGGGGCGGGCGGCGGCACCTGCACCGCCAACGGCAGCGGCAACCTCAACGACGGGGTGAGCCTCCCGGTCGGAGGCTCCGTCACCTTCACCGCCATCTGCGCCATCTCCCCGGCCGCTTCCGGCACCCTCAGCAACACCGCCACGGTGGCGAGCGCGACCACCGACCCCGTCCCCGGCAACAACTCCGCCACCGACACGACGGACCTCCTCTCGCCCGCCGACGTCACCGGGACGAAGACCGCCAGCGGCAGCTTCTCGCCCGGCGGCACGGTCACCTACACCGTGGTGCTCACGAACGCCAGCGCCTCGCCCCAGCTCGACAACCCGGGCGACGAGTTCACCGACACGCTGCCCACCGGCGTCACCTACGCCGGCGGCGCCTCCGCCACCAGCGGTACCATCGGCGTCGCCGGCGCGGTGGTGAGCTGGAACGGCTCGATCCCCGGCAACGGCTCGGTCACCCTCACCATCCCCGTGACCATCGACGCCGGCACTCTCGGTCAGACCATCACCAACCAGGGCACCGTGTTCTACGACGCCGACGGCGACGGCACCAACGAATCGCAGCGCGACACCGACGATCCCGGCCTGCCCGGCGGGTCCGATCCGACCTCGTTCACGGTGGCCGGGAGCGTGCTCGAGATCCCCACGCTCTCGGGCCTCGGCCTCGCCGCGCTGGCCTTCGCCCTCGCCCTCCTTGCCCTCGCCCTGCTGCGCCGCCGCCAGGCCGCGTAGCGACCGCGAGGCGAGGCACCCCCGGCCCCGGTCCGCTCCCCGCGGGCCGGGGCCGTCTCCTTCCCGGGCCCGCGGCGGCCGTCCGGGCTGATACCATCCTCCCCCCCACGCCGGACGGCGCCCCTCCGGAAAGGACGACGCGATGAAGACCCTGCGCAGCCACCTCTGCGGCCGCTGGCACGAAGCCGACGGCGACTTCCGGACGCTGCTGAACCCCTCGACCGAGGAGCCGCTGGCGCGCGCCTCGTCGCGCGGCGTGGACTTCGCCGCCGCCTACCGGTTCGCGCTCGAACATGGCGGACCGGCGCTCGCCGCGCTCTCCTTCGGCGAACGCGGCGAGCTGCTCAAGGCGATGTCGCGCGCGCTGCGCGAGCGCCGCGACGAGCTCCTCACCCTTTCGCGCGACAACAACGGCACCACCGCCGGGGACGGCTCGTTCGACATCGACGGCGGTGGCGCCTGTCTCGCCCACTACGCCGCCCTGGGCCGCGCCCTCGGGGCGCGCCGCGCCATCGCCGAGGACGAGGGCCTGATGCTCGGCAAGAGCGAGAGCTTCTGGGGACGGCACGTGCTGGTGCCACGGCGTGGCGTTGCCGTCGCCATCAACGCCTCCAACTTTCCCCTCTGGGGCCTCGCCGAGAAGGCCGCCCAGGCCCTGCTCGCCGGCATGCCGATGATCGCGAAGCCGGCCACCGCCACGGCGCTGGTGGCGGAGCGCGCGGTGGAGATCCTGGCCGAGGCGGGCATCCTCCCGGAGGGCGCCCTCCAGCTCGTGGTGGGCGAGACCGGCGACCTGCTCGACCTCCTGGGCCCGCAGGACGTCCTCGCCTTCACCGGCTCGGCCGACACGGCGCTGGCACTGCGCGGCCGTCCGGCCCTGCTCGCCTCCGGGGCGCGCGTGAACGTCGAGGCCGACAGCCTGAACGCCGCCGTCCTCGCCCCGGACGCCGCGCCCGGCGGCCCGACCTTCGACCGCTTCGTCCGCGACGTGGCCCACGAGATCACCCAGAAGGCGGGGCAGAAGTGCACGGCGATCCGGCGGATCCTGGTGCCGCGCTCGCTCGAGGCGGCCGCCACGGAGGCCCTGGTGGCGCAGCTCACCGGCGTGGTGACCGGCGACCCTTCCGACGAGCGCGTGACGATGGGCCCGCTCGCCACCGCCGGGCAGCTCGCCGCGGCGCTCGACGGCGTTGCGCGCCTCCGCGCCGAGGCCGACCTCGTGTGCGGCTCGGGAGCGCGCGCCGCGGGGGTGGGAGCGCCGACGGGCAAGGGCTTCTTCCTCGCCCCCACGCTGCTGCGCGCGGCGGATCCCTGGGCCGCGCGCGCCGTGCACGAGCTGGAGGTCTTCGCCCCCGTGGCCACGCTGCTCCCCTACTCGGGCGAAGCGGCCGAGGCCGCGCAGATCGTCGCGCTCGGCGGCGGCACGCTCGTCACCTCGCTCTACTCCGACGATCAGGCCTGGGGAGCCGCCCTCGTCGCCGACACCGCCCACGCGACCGGACGCTGCTACTGGGGCTCGGAGCGCTCCGAGGGGCTCGGCTCGGGAGCCGTCTTCCCCGCCTCGATGCACGGCGGCCCGGGCCGGGCCGGCGGCGGCGAGGAGCTCGGAGGCCTCGGCGGCCTGCGCCCTTACCTGCAGAAGGTCGCGCTCCAGGGGGAGCGGGCGCTCCTCGACGGGCTGCTGGCGGAGTGAGCGAGCCATGACCCGCATCGCGGCCGAGGTCGCCCGCCGGCGCACCTTCGCCATCATCAGCCATCCCGACGCCGGCAAGACGACGCTCACCGAGAAGCTCCTTCTCTTCGGTGGCGCGATCCAGCTCGCCGGTGCGGTGAAAGCGCGCGGCGAGGCGCGGCGGGCGCGCTCCGACTGGATGAAGGTCGAGCAGGAGCGCGGCATCTCGGTCACCGCCTCGGTGATGACCTTCGACTACCGCGGCTGCACCTTCAACCTGCTCGACACCCCCGGCCACCAGGACTTCTCCGAGGACACCTACCGCACGCTCACCGCCGTCGACTCGGCGGTGATGGTCATCGACGCCGCGCGCGGCATCGAGGCGCAGACGCGCAAGCTCTTCGAGGTCTGTCGCCTCCGCGACGTGCCGATCGCGACCTTCGTCAACAAGCTCGACCGCGAGGGGCGCGATCCGTTCGAGGTCATCGACGAGATCGAACGCGACCTGCAGCTCGACGTCACCCCGGCCACCTGGCCGATCGGCGCCGGGCGGAGCTTCCTCGGCTGCTACGACCTGCTCGGCTCCGGGCTGGTGCTCTTCGACCGCGGCCAGGGGGCCCGGGTGGCGGAGCGCGAGCGGATGAGCGGCCTCGACGACCCGCGGCTGGCAAAGCTGCTGCCGCGCCACGCCCTCGAGCAGCTGCGCGAGGAGTCGGCGCTCGCCGCCGGCGGCTACCCCGCCTTCGACCTCGCGGCCTACCGCGCGGGCCAGATGACGCCGGTCTTCTTCGGTTCGGCGCTCCACAACTTCGGGGTGCGCGAGTTGCTCGACGCCCTGGTCGATCTCGCCCCGTCGCCCCGTCCCGCGCCGACCCGCGAGCGCACCGTCGAGCCGGAGGAGGAGAAGGTCTCCGGCTTCGTCTTCAAGATCCAGGCGAACATGGACCCGAAGCACCGCGACCGGATCGCCTTCGTGCGCCTCTGCTCGGGCCGCTTCGCGCGCGGCATGAAGCTCTGGCACGTGCGCGCCGGCCGCGATTTCGCCGTGCACACCCCGGTGCTCTTCCTCGCCCGCGAGCGCGAGCTCGCCGAGGAGGCGTTCGCGGGCGACATCCTCGGCATCCCGAACCACGGCCTGCTGCGCATCGGCGACACCCTGACCGAAGGGGAGGTGCTCCGCTTCACCGGCATCCCCTCCTTCGCCCCGGAGCTGCTGCAGCGGGTGCGCCCGGTCGATCCGATGCGCGCCAAGCACCTCGGCCGCGCGCTCTTGCAGCTCGCCGAGGAGGGGGCGGCGCAGGTCTTCCGGCCGCGGGTCGGCAACGAGTGGATCGTGGGGGTGGCCGGGCCGCTGCAGTTCGACGTGCTGGCCGACCGCATCCGCACCGAGTACGACCTCGAGGCTCGCTTCGAGGCGACCAGCCTCCACACCGCGCGCTGGGTCGAGGCCGACGACGACGCGGAGCTCAAGCGCTTCCTCGCCGCCTACGGGCCGCACCTCGCCGACGACGTGCACGGCGACCCGGTCTACCTCGCCCCCTCCGCCTGGAGGATGAAGGCCGCCGAGGAGGACTGGCCCCGGATCCGTTTCCGGACCACGAAGGAACACCTCCAGTAACGGCGCCGTCAGTCGGCGGCCCCGGACGGGAGCGCGCGGACTCCGAGCTCGTGGACGAGCCGGCCGCCGGCCGTGCCGGTGGCCGCGACGAGCCCCGCCACCGCCAGGGCCGCGGCGAGCCAGGCGGCCAGGGCCGCGCGCCGCGCCGCCGGCGGTGGAGCGGGGCGCCGGCTGCTCCAGGCGAGGTAGCCGGCGAGCGCGAGCGCCACGCCGGCGGCGGCCCAGGGGACGAGCCGCCCGAGCCGGGCGTGGTGGTCGAGCGCCTCCTCGCCGCCCGCCGGGAGGAGCACCCGGGCCGCCGACGCCTCGCCGGTCTCGATCGCGAGGAAGCCCGCCGCTGCGCCGGCCGCGAGCAGGACGAGCGCCGCGACGAGATAGGGCCGCGCGCGGCGCGGCCGGGCGCAGAAGCCGGGAAGCACCAGCCAGGGGGCGACCAGCAGCAGCGCCACCGGGAAGTGAACGACCAGCGGGTGCAGCGTCTCCCAGCGCCAGAGCGAGCCGCTCACGGCGTCTCGCCCTCGCCCAGGCTGAAGGTCACGGTCAGGCGCGCCTCGGCCGGGATCGGCTCGCCGTCGCGCGTCGCCGGCCGGTAGACGGCGCGCATCGCCGCCTGCCGCGCCGCTTCGTCGAAGCCGAGCCCCACCGGCGGGCCCTCCTGCCGTGCGGCCCGCACCCTTCCGTCGATCCCGATCTCGACCACCAGCACGACCTTCGCCGCGCGCCCCAGGCGCTTCGCCAGCGGCGGGTACTCCGGCCGCGGGACCGAGACGAGCTCCGGCAGCGTCACCCGCGGCGGTACGGGGACAGCGGTGGGAGCCGGGGTCGGGCGAGCGGTGGCGAGCGGCGCGGCGCGCTCGGGCGGAGGTGGGAGAAGCGGTGCATCTCGTGCCGGCGCGGATCGAGG